>CAWVXU010000138.1:0-1718 GCA_963934255.1 uncultured Fibrobacterales bacterium | reverse complement strand
GAATCAGCCTTTTTTTCTTGATGAGACATTTGCGCAAAAGTCTTTTCGGTTGACTCTTGCCCTTGTTCATTTATACGGATGGGTGCAAAAACCGGGTCATATCCAAAACCTTGATCGCCTCTTGGTTTGCGTACTATGAGTCCTGGAACTTCTCCTCGAAAAAGAAATTCTTCGCCTTGGTCATTAATAAATGCCAAGACGCAGACAAACTTAGCTCCACGATCACTGTCTTCTGTGACGCCTTGGAGTTCTTTGAGTAGCTTTTGATGATTTGCTTCATCAGAAGCTCCAACACCTGCAAACCGAGCTGTATAAATGCCTGGAGCTCCACCTAAGGCGTCAACTTCAAGGCCTGAGTCGTCGGCTAGCACAGAGCCACCATGGAATTGATGAATAGTTCGAGCTTTGATTAATGCATTGGCTTCAAAAGTATCACCATCCTCAACAATGTCATCGTGAAATTGAATGTCTTTGAGTGTTTTAAAGTGAAATGTTTCGGATCCCAGGATTTTGCGAAATTCATCTAATTTCCCTGGGTTTCCTGTAGCAATGACTATTTCTTTAGACATGATGTCTCCTCAACTTAATTAAATTTAATTAGAAATTGGCTTTTGAAGAAGGACATCGATACTTTTGTCATTGTTTCAACCTTCTGTGAAAATGTTGCACAGTGACTACCCTGTTGAATTTAGTCAGTATAAAGTAACAAGCCTTCCTTGTAAGTGATCAAAGCTCTTTCTCTAGCAAATTTGTGTTCTACTATTGGCATGGGGTAGTCTAGAGAATTAATCTCAGGCACCCATTTCTGAATGTATTGTTTTTCTGAATCAAACTTCTTCACTTGCTCTGTTGGATTGAAAATCCTAAAATAGGGAGCAGAATCACAACCTGTACCTGCTGCCCACTGCCAATTTCCGTTGTTAGAAGAAAGTTCGTAGTCGAGAAGTTGACTGGCGAAATAAGCTTCCCCCCATTTCCAATCAATCAAAAGGTGTTTACAAAGAAAGCCCGCTGTAATCATTCTCACGCGATTATGCATGTATCCTGTTTCCTTTAATTCTCTCATGCCGGCATCGACCATAGGGTAACCAGTTAGACCATTTTTCCATAGCTCAAATTCTTCATGATTATTTCTCCACCGAATACCATCATACTTCCTTTTAAAATTGTGAGTGACTACATCAGGGTAATGATAAAGGATTTGCATATAAAATTCACGCCAAATTAATTCACTGACAAAGACTTCATGGTGCATTGTCTTTCTTAATACCTCACGAATACTGACAGTCCCAAACCTCAGGTGTGGCGCTAAATCACTAGTTTGGTTGAGTGCAGGATAATCTCGTGTTTTGTTGTAATTGTCTAACTGATTAATATTGTATGGGCGAACTTTGATGGTTGACTTGGCAAAACCGATATCACTTAACTTTGGGAATGGAAAGTGAGCTGGAATCATTTTTTTCAAGTTCATATTCAGAGGTTGAGTTTCAATAGGATTGTCCACGAGTCGCATGAGCCAGCGTTTTTTAAAAGGGGTAAATACTGAATAAGGTGTGTTGTCGTTTTTAAGGACTTCATCTTTAGCAAAAACCACCTGATCTTTATATAAATGTAATGTGATTTTTTCTTTTTCTAATAAAGTGGCAACTAGATTGTCGCGTTCAATAGCACTAGGCTCAAAATCTTCATTGAAATAAACTGATTGGATATTAAATTCG
>CAWVXU010000137.1:0-1841 GCA_963934255.1 uncultured Fibrobacterales bacterium | reverse complement strand
TGCTCTAAACAAATATTCAAACTAGCTTTTAAGACCAGCAAACCCTCTAAGGTGGCAGGTAATAATACATTGTTAAGATCAATATGGAGACGATGGAGTGATTGTTGAAACTCAATGAAGCTACTAGACCTTTGAGCCCAATGAAACTTCCGATTTGCTTCAATATGTAGAGGTTTTATTTTTATAGGGGTTGTCATAAGCGGATCGCCCTTTCAACTCCATGTATTCCCTGTATTTTTTGAATAGCCATTTCAAGTTGAGTTAAGCCATGAACTTTAATTCTGAAATTATTTCGTACCTTAGTGTTTTGGGTAAGAATTGAAGCTCGCACTATACTGATATCAAATGCTGAAAAAGTTTGGGTAATATCATCCAATAAACCCGGCCTATCTTTTGCCAATATTTCAATACGAATTTCATAAGCTAGATCTTCATCAGGGCTCCAATCAACAGGTATTTGCTGTTCAACTTCTAGTTTGATATGTTCTCGCCCTAAAACACAATCATCTCTGTGAATTGTAATGCCTTGGCCTTGGTTTAAAATACCTACAATTGGGTCACCTGGCACGGGGTTACAACATTCAGCAAACTGAGTGATATGCTTGGAGTAAAGTCCGACTTTGATGGTCTCGGTATTTTTTGAAACGAAGTTATCTGCTTTAAAAACTTCCCTAAGTTCCTTTAGTTTAATCTGTCCATTACCAATTTTGAAATGTAAATTGTCTACACTATCAAGATTGAGAGTCATTACCAATTTTTCTTTGTACGCCACGGCCTGTTCACTAATATCTAATTGAGTAAACTCTCTATCGAGCACCAATTGGCCCAATTCTCCCGTTTTTTTAATGTCAGAGCTTTTTAAATATTTCTTTATGGCTGATTTAGCTTTGTGGGTTTTAACAATACCTAACCATTCCTGAGTTGGGAACTGGTTCTGACTTTTCACCAATTGGATTGTGGGTCCATATGGAATTACTTTTTCAGGATTATAGAATTGTCCTTCAATTCTTGCACCTATACATTGATGCCCCATACTTGTGTGGACAGCATAAGCAAAGTCCAGTACTGTAGCACCATGGGGGAGTGAAATACTATCACCCTTGGGTGTAAAGGCAATAAGCTCTTGAGGTTTAAGGTCGATTTGAAAAAATTCCAAAAACTCATCTGCATCTTTAATTTCATCCTGGACATCGATCATTTGACGGAGCCAAGGAATTTCTGTATTAGATGTTTCTTGAAAAGTCGCTTTTTGTCCTTTTTTGTAATCCCAGTGCGCAGCAAAACCTTTTTCGGCAGTAATATCCATTTGTTTGGTTCTAATTTGCACTTCGACCATTTTTGATTCTGGACCAATTACTGTAGTGTGTAAACTTTGATATAAATTGGATTTGGGAGTTGCTATATAGTCTTTAAACCTTGATTGAAGTGGTCCCCATGTTGAATGGACTACCCCGAGTGCAGTGTAGCATAATTTTTTATCATTTACAATTACCCTTAAGGCAAACAAGTCAAAAATATCACCAATTTCACAATCTCGATGGACAGTTTTTTGATTGATTGAATAGATGTTCTTGGGTCGCCCTTGAATACTGACTTCAATATTTTCATTGCGAAAACGTGTTTTTAGCTGCTCTATGACAGTTCGAATATATTGCTCACGCTCTGATTGAGAACTTATCACACTTTTCAATATTTCCTGATACCGATCTGGATTTAGATATTTAAAAGAAAGATCTTCGAGTTCAGATTTAATTTTTTGTAGACCAAAACGATGTGATAAGGGAGCATATATATCCATAGTTTCTTGAGAAATACGTTTGCGTTTGGCTGTTTTGGGGATA
>CAWVXU010000136.1:0-1987 GCA_963934255.1 uncultured Fibrobacterales bacterium | reverse complement strand
ATGATAAAATGATTGTATGGGCTAGGTTGAATATTCCAATTCCAGGCCAAGCCTATCAACCTGAATGGGCTGTAGGTTCAATTTTCAATTCTAGAACCGTTTTGCCAACGGTTGAAAACTCAAAGTTTTTTGTTGATATTGAAAAACAATTTGAACCCAGTGAAAACATTGATTTTAGACCGTCTAATATTCTTTGGGAAAACCTTGAAGATGACACCTTGAGTATTTATATCAATGAACTAGTGAGAAGAGCTATTAACTATGGAAGCCCTGGGTCGGAAAGATCTGCGGATGTATCTGATACGCTAAAAATTCAAATTATCATGACAAATACAGTTTCTGACTCAACAATAACAAGCTCTGCAGATGATGACAATTACATCCTATACACTAGCTTCAACAAACTTGATCTTGGTCTAAAAAATGATGTTACGATGAATATAGACCTAGGTTGGATTGACCTAGAAAGGGCTCAATAATGAAAAATTTATTTAGATCTTTTGTATTGACTTCCATTTCAACACTTTGTTTGACAAATGTTTCATTTTCTGCATCAAGTGTTGATGCACTTGGACTTGGAGCTGAGTTACCTATCTACGCGGCAAGACAATTGGCTATGGGGCAATCTGGTAGCGCTTCTCTTGATCGGAAAAGTTTCAACATTCTCAATCCTGCAGCAATGGCTTATAATGAGCATACTGTTTTTGGAGCGACTTTTGGTATATCCTCAACCCTTTCAAATCAAAATGGTGATAGAGGCGTCCAAAAGTCCTTCAGTTTTAAAAACATTGACATGACAATTCCACTTGGCCGTTATGGGAATTTTGGGCTGTCGTATTTTCAAAAGACACAATCGGACCTCGAATATTCTGACGGAACTCGCACTAGTCAAATTGAGGGTGGACTGTCAGAGTTTACCCCCACATATGCCGTGCAAGTGACAGATATGTTTTCCATTGGGACCGCATACCATTTTGTGATGGGGCGGCAGAGACTCTTTTCAACTGAGACAATAAATGCTTCAGACGTAGATTTGTCTCAAGCAGTATTGGTGGACCAATTAGTTTATCATAATGACATCGCTATTCAAAACTCTGGTTCGTATTACACCCTGAGTTTGCATTATCATCAACGGGATTGGGATTTAAATCTACGCTATTTAAGTGCGATGACCTTGGATCGTACTTTTAATCAAAGTCCGTATTTTATTCAGGATTCAGTTCCCCTTTCAGACTCCAAACTTCGACCGAAGTTTTTTGTCGAAGAAGTTAAGACATCACAAGAGACACCTTGGGCTTTGGGTTTTGGAGCTGCTTATGAAGCTATCCTTGGCCATGAATTTGTGGTGGATTATCAATATCAGGTAGGCGAGGGCGCTTTAAAAGCCAATCCGTTTATCTCAATTGAAGATACAAAATACTCCGAAGCTCACTCATGGGGCTTGGGTTGGGAACGATTTGGTAGTGGTCGTGGATTTGATAACTTTTTAAAGAAGGTTGCTTTACGCGCCGGATATTTTGGTAAAACATTTTCTACCAATGATTTAGTCGAGAATGGCGTGAGTCTTGGACTTGGTATGCCACTTGGGCGCCGTGGTTCTATGATTGACTTAAGCTATCAAACATCTTATAAAGGTCCATCGACTGACACTGAATTCGAAGAATTTGACCATGGCATTTACATTTCACTTCGGGGATTAGGTAATTGGGGTGAGCCAAGTCGTCGTTATAGATAGTCTTAGATTTTAAATGCAAAAGAAGATCGGTCCTTGGACTCAAGAGACAAGTCAGCTAGTTTATGAAAATTCTTGGATCAAACTTCGTCATGATAATGTCACAACACCGGGTGGTCATAAAGGTGTTTATGGAGTTGTTGAATTTCAAAATCGTGCACTTGCTGTCATTCCCATATCTTCAGATGATAAAATCGTATTAGTTGGCCAGCATCGTTATCCATTGGATAATTATTCATGGGAAATTCCCGCCGG
>CAWVXU010000135.1:0-2646 GCA_963934255.1 uncultured Fibrobacterales bacterium | reverse complement strand
AATTCCGTCCACTTTCACTAGACCAAAATTCATCATCATATTAAAGCTCTGAGGAATGGAGAAGCTCAGTGTTTCACGAGATATTGAAATGTTTTTGAAGAGTTTCACCATAGAGAAATATCTTGAAAATGCATACCAAGAAAAGGGTACAAGTATTGCGTAAGACAAAAGAGAGCTATAAACGAGGCCTTCTGCGCCAGTACCTAATAAGAAAAAAATTGCCGTTGTACCTAAATGTAAAAGTGGGATTGCTGTGTTTTCAATCGCCACAGGCCAAGCCATTTCCATATGACCTTTAATCGCCTGCAAAGGAACTTTCACCAAAACAATCAACGGCAAAACCCATGCATAGAGCCTGAGCATTGATTTCAACTGAACATCGTGCTGACTCCATATCCAATCATAAATAGGATCTATCAAAAAGTAAATCCCGACACTCATCAAAAGACTTAAAAACACCGGGAACCATATCACTGTATTTAAACAACTATAGAGATTCTCTTCATCTGAGTCTTCCTCATTCCCAATATACTTAGCAGAATAAAAAGTAGCTGCATCACCAAAGCCACCACTTAAAAACCGAGCCAGAAGCTCCATCACATTAAACCCAATAACAAATAGCCCAAAAGCCTCACCACCAAAGAGGTATCGAGCCAAAAAGAGATAAACTCCTTGACTCATCTCAGCGACTTTCCCAATCAAGGTAATGATGACACCACGCTTGACCTTCTTTTTATCATCCTCGGCGTAGGCCATTTAAGAAGGCTCACTATTTGAAGTAGGCGGTTTTAAATTTTCAACTAATTGACTAATTGTTTCAAAGCTTCGCTTGGAGTAATCAGCAGTGTCTAGTGGGAAAAACTGTTCCTTGAGCTTATTTCTATGTAGACCAAATTGTTCTTGTTCAAATACTTTACCAGTGATGATTAAGTCAATCAATGCACTCAGAGTATTGACTTCATGACCATAGGTAAACCCTCTATAATCACTATAAAAACTTCGGTGTGTTAGGTATTCATCAAGGTCAAATGGGAACGCCACAAAGGCTTTATTTAGAACTAAGTAATCGGCAATTAAACCTGAGTAGTCAGAGATAAAAACCTCACACCCCCCCATCAGTTCAATAATATCACTTGGTGGACGAATCTGAAAAACATCATTCACTGATTCATCTAATTCAATAGCTTGAGAATTGATATGATGACACAAAATAAATTGATAAGAATTTTCTCGGAGCCATTGGGTCAGGTGAATATCTGAAACTAAATCATTTAATATTTGAGAGAGCTGTAAACGGCCATTCTCTAAATCTCTAAAAGTAGGGAAATATAAAATCATTTTATCTGAACTAATTCCAGACTCATTTTCGGTCTTATTTTCAGACTCATTTTTCAACTTAAAAAATTGATCCAAATGAGCGCCACCACCTAAGACATAGGAAGCATCATCTTCAATAAAGGATTGCTTGAAGTATTGTCTTTCCGTCTCAGAAGAAGCCAAAATATAATCAAAGCGCGTGATTTTCTTTTTAAACTGAGCAAGTGTGGATCTAGACATCGTCTCGACTTGCTTTTGTGCCATTTGGCCAGTCTTAGTCAAGTTTAGGCAATGATTAAGATAGACTCGAAGCCCCGATAATTTATTCCAATAAAGAAAATGTGAGTCAAGATCGTCTTCGCCATGAGAGTAGATTAATACCTGAGCTTGAGATAAAATGAGGCGTGCTCTGAATGTGTTTTTGTTTAAAACTAAAAACCCACGTGATTTCAACATTTTAAAATCAGCCGAATTTTTAGTAATCCAATAAACTTTTTGATCAGTCACTTCAGAGATATACTGAAAAAGGCAAGCTGAATTATCTTGAAAAACCCTCCCACGATGACCACTCATAGCCCAATGGTTTTGGGGCTTTAAAATAATTTGTAAGGGGAAATAAATAAGCTGCCACAAGAGAGCCTTTAAAAAATGCCATGCTTTAGAAATGACAAAATTAAACTGTATCATTCTTGTCTTGAGGAGCTTCTATTTAGTGGCATCAATTTATTACCATCTAAAACATCTGTCCAAGCTTTCATCATGTCTTTATAACGGGCTGACTTTGCCTTTTTAGAATCAACTTGTTCCATTTGACGATCAGCTCCGGTAAGAAGTCCAAATGAAACCACACTATCTTTACTTGTAGGTATTTGGAAAGTTGCTTCACTTCCGATATTCATAATCGTTCGATTAGTCTCTGTCTGAAGAACAAGTTGCTTTTGCCTCACATGCATTTGTTTTTTACCGACGGGATAATCTCCCAAATCGCTGCCCATAAAATGATTATTAGCCTTCAAGTCAATCAATTTCAATAAAGTAGGTGCTACATCAATCACACCTACATTGTGATCTACTCTTCCTCTAGGAAGTCCAGGAAAACCACCAAGCCAGGCCATATTCACCCATGTATGCCCTGGGTTCAATTCTCCAATTTGCTCTGCATATTGTAATTGTTCAGGATTAGGTTGACCATGGTCACCCGTAATGATAACGATAGTGTTTTCCCAATCCATTTTCTTGAGAGAATTGATAAAATGCACTGCTTGATCTGCAGCATATTTAATGGCAATATCATAGCGAGCCTCACTACGCTCTACACTTTTGTTTTTG
>CAWVXU010000134.1:0-2780 GCA_963934255.1 uncultured Fibrobacterales bacterium | reverse complement strand
ATCACACTAAAACAGTCCACTGGACTGTTTCTTGACGTGTTCTTAAGCTAGATGCTTTGGAGGCTGAGATGCGCTGCGGCGGATGATGTCTTCTCTTTCGCGCACAATGCGTTCAGCGATTTGGCGAGTGTGATCCATCAGCCACATATAGGTAGGGGAGCCCTCTTCGTAGTTCGCTTCACCAAACATATTTATCCGACCATCTTGCCTAAGTGTGTCTACTTGGCGAAATGCGGCTTGGTCTTTAGGTGGATAGATGGCATAGGTTCTTCCGCCGTATTGGTTGACGATAGAGAATGCGGGTACATCACTGGGTCCATCTGCAATGTAGATCATATTTTCAAAAGGTACACGACGGTTATCGCTGTTAACTTTGGAGTTCACATCAATGTGGTCATAATGTGAAGCACCTTTGTTAATCTCAAAAAGTGCGCGGGTCTTAGATGTGTTATCTAAAGCAGTACCGATTTGAGTGATTGTGCCTTTAGACTCTGTTGGGAATGGTTGGTTAGTGAATCCAGGAAGAGCAGGGTCTTCAATAAACTCACAGCCCCAAATACCACTGACATGTTCTACCAAATCACAACCACGAATCATCGCAGCAAAGCCAGTAGAAACAATATAATGTTCTACTTTTATTCCATACTTGGAAAACTCGGTATCTTTGGCAATCATCTCTTGTATATGTGGAAAGAAAGTCGGTAGTCCGGGATAGAATTCAAGCTCGCTACCAAGGTCTTTAATCGTTTTGTTATTGAGCCCTTTAAGCGGACCACTTCGGATGTAGGTCAATAGATGATTTAAATAAATTGAATCTGGATTAACTTGAATACCTTGTGCTTTATAGTAATCACCGAGTTGGCGCACTTCACCCCAAAATTGAGCTGAGTCAACATTGAGTTTTTTAAAAAGAGGTGCTTGCATATAACCCGTGATAAGTGTCTTATCAAAGTCCCAAATTAGTGCTACAATATTTTGTTCAAAAGCTGGTGAATCACTCATGATGGTCATCTTCCCTTTCTGTTATTAAAACGACACGCATATCAGCGTCATAAAGCTCCAGGATCCTCAACGGATCTAAATTAGTGTCATCTACTGCAATTTCGTAATGTAAATGGGGTCCAGTACTACGACCTGATTTACCACAAAGAGCTATTGGAGTCATACGATTAACTTGTTGACCTTTGTTCTTCAGAGCTGCACCAAGATGAGCATAAGTTGATTCAATTCCATTAGTGTGATTGATTTTCATTATTAAGCCAAAGCCGCGGTCACGACCAACCGCACTGATCGCCCCTGCACCAGGAGCATATATAGTATCACCTATAAAACAAGGGAAGTCAACCCCAAGATGTGGTAGCTTACGTCCTGTAAAAGGATCAAGCCTCATACCATAAGTTGCTGATGCTTTAATCATAAAACCCATCGGGTGTCCCAAAGGAAGCTTTGTCGTTTTTAAAGTATTTTGAAAAAGTGAATCAAATATGGGTTCAGATTCAAGATAAATGGAGTCAACAATTGTTCTAATCTCAGCAGCATTTAAAGTGTCCCAATTTGGAAAATGATAAATTAAAGAATCAAGAAGGTTTTGCCCCTCACCTAATAAACCACTGATTTTGGTTTGTGTCATTTTGAGAGAATCGATTTCGTTTCTAACTGATTTGACTGTGCTTCTGACATTGTTTAGATGATTCACAAATTCCTGATTTTGAGCACGAATCTTACCAGGTTTTTTATCAAGAAAATCGTCAAAAACATCAGGATGAAGAATCATCCAACCAAATGAACCCACAAGAAAAACAAAAACAAAGATCCACCAGCCAATTTTTAAAAAAGAAACTTCAAAACTTTTAGAAGGACTTGTGTCGTTCGGGAAAAGGTCAACTTTAAGCTTAGGGACTTTCATAGTGTTTTAAAGGTCTTTAGAGTCTGTTTCTTCAACAACTTGAGCATCTACAATGTCTTCAGATTGAGTAGATTTTTCGTTTTTAGGAATATTATGTTCTTGAATTTTGCGAGTCAGATCAAGGATTTCTTCGTGATTAAGGCGAACTTTTCCCAATAATTTCACAAATTGATCATTATCACTTAAGCCAGCTAAAGCTTCATTTTCAGATGATTCATAGACGAATTTACCCAATTTGCCTTCATTATCATTTAATTTGCGTTCTTCAGACATACGTTTGAGCTGTAATTTGCCCAATTTAGTCGCTTCTTCTGCTTTTGTAGCCGCTGTTGTGGCCCCTTCAATAACTGTTTTTTTAAGGCGATCGAAAAAACTCTCTGACATTTTTACTCCAATGTTTACTTCTAATAATAAATATAGTAAAAAGCCATGGCGACTTTAAGGAGGGCAACGTTTTGAAGCCAACAAAATAATTTAGAATCGTTATCAGAAGTGACTTTGACGGATTAGTTTGTGCAATTATTCTCAAAGAATTAAACTTGATAGATGATATAAGGTTTGTTCAGCCCAAGGATATGCAAGAATGTAAGATTGATGTCTGACCCAACGACATCACCACCGACCTTATGTGGCAACTGCACACCTTCGTTTTGACCATCATGAGTCAGAAGGTGTTCGAAATGAGGAGCTCTTAAATTCAATAAATTACATTCTTTCACCAAATGCACCATTTGCGGCTCGAGTCGTTTACGACCACTTCGGCGACAAAGAAAAATTTCCTCGCATTGATGATGAAATGATGAACGCAGTAGATAAAGCTGATACAGCTCAATTTACTATGGAAGATGTCCTGATGCCCAACGCTTGAGAACTG
>CAWVXU010000133.1:0-2895 GCA_963934255.1 uncultured Fibrobacterales bacterium | reverse complement strand
AATGGTAAGTATTTATGGAAGCCTCATTTATTTAAAGCATTAAAAAAAGATGGACGAACAATTGAAAGTTACGAACCGAGTATTTTAAAAGAGATTAGAATATCAAAAGTAGCCCAAGAAATGGTGATACAAGGACTTGAAGAGGTAATTGTAGCTCCTGGTGGAACGGGGAGCAGTGCACGAGTTGAAGGTGTTAGAGTAGGTGGTAAAACAGGCTCTGCCGAAAACCCTCATGGCGAATTAACACATGCTTGGTTTGGGGCTGTAGCACCTTTAGATGAGCCCACTATTGCTATAGCCATAGTGGTTGAAAATGCTGGACATGGTGGGTCAATTGCTGGCCCTATTGCGGGTAAGGTTTTAAGGCATTATTTCCAAAGAAAGAATTTAAATGGAACTCCGTAAAGATAGGCATTGGGATTGGATCATGTTTTCATCTCTATTGTTTTTAATTATGTCTGGAATTGGTCTTGTTTATTCGGCAACTTATAATGAATCATCAACAATTATGAGTTCTTTTTGGATGAAACAATGCATCTATTTTGGACTAGGGCTGAGTGTTGCTTTTGGCGTTAGAAAGATTCCTTTGAAGTGGATCCAATCCTCGGCACCAATATTATATGTTTTGAGTTTAATATTACTCTTTGTTGTTGCTGCGGGAGCTGGGACAAGTGTCAAGGGAGCCGGGCGTTGGATTAGTTTGGGTGGGTTTCGATTTCAACCTTCAGAATTTGCGAAAGTCGCTTACTTAATTTCACTTTCATCACTTATGGTGGGAAAGAAAATGAGCCTTTCTCATCTGAGGGGTTTTATTAAACCTGCAATTCTATTTATAATTCCCTTTATTTTGATTTTGAAACAACCTGACTTGAGTACAGCACTCGTGTTCGTCGCTTTGACTCTGGTGAGCTTTTATTGGTCAGGATTGTCCAAATTGGAAATTTTGGTTTTGGTGTCTCCTGTAGTCAGTATTGTATTGACCTTTCAAGCCATAGCTTGGTGGGCAATGATTGTAATAGTGGCCGTTATATTATGGAGATTAAAGCTTTCAATTTTTGTTACTACAACGATACTTCTCATTAATTTGTCGGCAGGATTTGCTTCCTTTTGGATTTGGACCGAGGGGCTAAAAGATCATCAAAGATCCAGGATTTTAACATTTCTAGATCCTTTAAGAGACCCGATGGGGGCAGGTTATCAGGTGATTCAGTCTGAAGTTGCAATCGGGTCCGGTGGATTCATGGGTAAGGGTTTTCTCGATGGAAGTCAGACTAATTTGTCATTTTTACCTGAAGAGCATACTGACTTTATTTTTTCGGTTTTAGGTGAGCAATTTGGATTCATAGGCTCTACTTTGGTTATTTGTGTGTTTTTTGTACTCATTAGCAGAATAGTGCGAGTACCTACAACGGTTTCAAATCAATTTGGGGGTTTCCTCTGTGTTGGAATCGCTACGATTTTGGGATTTCATATTTTCGTTAATATAGCAATGACACTTGGAATGATGCCAGTAACAGGACTTCCTCTTCCATTTTTATCATATGGTGGGAGCTTTGTATTGACTTGTATGACCCTGATGGGAATCGTTTTTTCAGTTCAAAAACACGATTCCCTTTAATCTGAAAGTGTGAGCAAATTCACACACTTTAAACTTGTATTTGCATAGTGAAAAATGATAGAATACATTTATAAAAAGCTAGTATTTGGATAAGGGTTATTATGCAATCATTTATATTTTCAATTTTTTTGATTATTGGTTCGTTGAGTCAAAGTGTTCTCGCTCAGATAACCCATCCAGCCCCTCGGCTTTTAAATGTGAAAAACGTATCGGATGCTCACCCTAATTCAATATTAATTGGGGAGCAAACTACCTTAGCGGTTAATGTTGGAGATGTAGTTTTAGATAACCTTGATCCAGACCAATTCAATATTTACTTAACAAATGCTCAAGGAAATCAAGTTTATTCTGAAGGGGGGGTGAAAGTCATTTCCGCTGACTCAATGGAGTTTGATTTCAATGGAATATTTGGGAATCAGATGGGTCTAAATAGATTAACAATTGACCATGTAGCTATTTCTACCATGATAAAAGAAAATGCAATTTCGGTTCAAGACAAATCCTCCGCATATATCTATGAATCGATTTATGATATTAATTCAAGGGAGCTTACTGTCAGATTTTCTCAAATAATTGAGACTTCATCGGAATTTTTTCAATCAGGGAATAAGTTAAGGGTTCTATTTGGTACATTACCAAATACGCTTATCCAAGAGATTCCATTGGATTGGATTCAAGGACGCCCAAATGGTCAAGATTTTACAAAGGAACTAAGCCAAGCTGAGGAAACGGACTTATTAAATGCTTGGAAATCCAATGGTTCTTCAGGTCGTATTGCCCATGTGGGAGGCTTCACTAATAGTGCTTTAACAGGAAATCAGGTTCGAGAATTAAATTTCAATGAATGGAAACCTTTCATTGTACATACCTCCAATATTAGGGGGCCATTTACATTAGGGTATGATCATGCTCCAAGCTTTGACTTCGACAATGATACATTATCATTTAGTTTTGAAACAATAGGCCCGCTGATTTTAAATACCAATTCAGCAGGGGAATGCGCGATTGTGACTTCAAATGAATTGGGAGTGAATGATACAATTCCTTTTACTATCACCTCGACAAATTCAAGAATTGAAGATAACCAGGTCTTTGTTGACTTAGCTTCAATCAGTGGCACACTTTTATCCAAGTTGAATAGTTCAGCAAATTCACAAGCGCAAATTTTAATTAAATCGGATATTTTTATTAATGGGGATTCGTCTGGTCGTAACCTAGGCGCAAATTATGGTTCAGGAAATAACTATCTAAATATTTTAAACGGTCCTATCCAAAAC
>CAWVXU010000132.1:0-3102 GCA_963934255.1 uncultured Fibrobacterales bacterium | reverse complement strand
GCTACTGAAACACCATCTTTAGTGACAGTAGGTGCGCCGAAGCTTTTTGAAAGCATCACATTACGACCCTTAGGTCCTAGTGTTACCTTGACAGCATTTGCAAGTTGATCAATTCCAGATAGTAGTGCTTCGCGAGCAGCTGCATCAAATTTTAATTGTTTGGCCATTTTTAATCCTTTAAAATTCCGTTATAAAGTTTGGAAACTATTTCACAAGATTGGAAATTGGTTTCAATGATAAAACCTAGCCAGAGACCTTGTCTAAGGCGGGGCTGATTTTGATTTTTAAAAAGTTTACTTATAGAACCACTGCTAGAACGTCAGACTCTTTCAAAACGATCAGGTCTTTACCTTCGTCAGAAATTTCTGTACCCGCATATTTACCATATAAAACAACATCGCCTTCTTTTAGGTCAATTTTGATTGTTTCACCGGTATCACTCACGCGACCTGGTCCTACGGCTATTACTTTACCCTTTTGAGGTTTTTCTTTAGCGTTGTCAGGGATATATATGCCGCCAGCTGTTTTTTTCTCTGCTTCTAAAGTTTCAATTACAATTCTATCTGCAAGTGGTTTAATCGCCATGATTTCTCCTGAATGGTGTAAATAATTTAATGTTGTCAAAATTTGAAATGGGATTGAATTCCCAATTAAATCTCATAATAGCGAAGCTTATGCCAAAAGTGATTTTTTGTTCTAATGCTTAACTACCAAGGGTTTTAAAGTTGAGCAAAGTAATTTTTTGAATATTTGGATCAACAGGTGTTTCATAATGAAACACAATGTAGGGTTTTGCGTTGCGTGTACCAATTTGAAGCACCTTGGGTGGATGTTGTTTTGAAGTAGCTATATTTGTGATTCAACATTATCGAAGGTTATTTGGTTAAATATTCACGATTTACTGCTTATGTCATTACTTCATTTTTATTGCTTGCTTTTAGTGCGCCAAGAGCGGTCAAATATTCTGGGAAAGTGACTCAAAAGGGTGACTATAAACTCGGTGTACAGTACTCTGCTAATATTTCAACAAATACTCTGTGTCAAGCTTATGCAAATCTTACTGATGAAATTGAAGATTTCCATCAACCAGAGTCTGAAGAAAAAGTCTATGAGGAGAAATACGA
This sequence comes from uncultured Fibrobacterales bacterium, assembly GCA_963934255.1. GTDB lineage: Bacteria > Fibrobacterota > Fibrobacteria > Fibrobacterales > CAWVXU01 > CAWVXU01. Next base: position 1,978 of record CAWVXU010000132.1, on the reverse strand, counting down.
CGGTTATACAAAAACTCTAGTGGCCTATAGCTTAGATCCATTGAGTATAGGATCTGAAATTTATCTGAGATATGGTGTTTTAAGTGATTGGGAGGTAGGCCTTTCATATGGCAGCGGATTAGGATTTCAGTTAGGCTACCAACTTTTTGATGAGAGTAATATAGACGGCGCTCTATCTCTGGAGTATTCTAGTCAAGAATATTCGCTCCCTGGTAAATTTGGTGATTTTCAAGAATTTATTGGTTTTGAGTTTAATCGTAAAGATATTTTGTCTCATTTTAGGATGAGTACGTCTTTGGGTAAAAATGAACGCTTTGGTTATGTGGGTTATGGTCATTCTCTGGTATACTCTCAAATAGAATATGGCTTATCTAGCAGTGGTATTGAATATATTAATCCTGACAATGAAATCATTCAATTAGGTAAGGGGGATAGTTTTGGTTATTTCTCCTATGGAACTTATTTAAATACGAAGCTTGGATATGAGTGGGTCTTTGTACTTATAGGGGCGAATCTCTACTATCAAGATTATGGTGAAATAGAACTTCCTCTTAGTGAGAAAGTTTCCATGGATGGGCTTACTATTGTCCCATCTTTAGGGCTACAATTAAGCTTTTAAAACCTGTAAAAACTGATTACCATAGCGGTCAAGTTTCACTTGCCCCACTCCGCTGACTCGTAAAAATTCACTCTGATTAGCAGGTTTAAGTTCAACCATGTGAGCTAAGCTCGAATCATGAAATATATAGTACGGTGGGATTTTAGCTTCACTAGCAAGATTGGCTCGTAACTCTTTTAATTGGTCAAAGAGGGTTTGATCTTGAGTTGAATCAAAACTGTGCTCTTTAGCGTGACCAGATTTTCGAGATCTCCCTGCAATACCACTGCGGTTGCTCGATCCATCGCTTGAATAACCCCGGCCAGTTTCTTTGGTGTGGACATCTTTTCTTTGTTGGATCTGTACTTGACCCTTGAGTATATTCTGATAGTTCTGACCAAATACAAGAGAGCCATAGCCGTCCGAGGAGCTTGTGATATAACCTCCTGAGGTGAGCTGTCTTATAATGGAATTCCATTGATTGCGATTGTATTCTTTGCCGATTCCGTATGTTGGAAGTTGGTCGTGTTGGTTTTGGGTTATTTTATCTGTTTCTGTTCCGGTGAGGATATCAATGAGGTGATTAGCTCCAAACCTTTGACCTGAACGAGAAATTGCTGAAAGGACTTTTTGACAGCCGATGGTGGCGTCAAAGGTCTCAACAGGTGTGAGGCAAGTGTCGCAATTTCCACAGGCCGTGGTGGTCTCTTCTCCAAAATAGTTGAGAATCACCTGACGTCTGCATTGTGTGGTTTCAGCGAGCCCAAGTAGAGAATTTAACTTCTGAACTTCAACACGAGCAAAGTCGGCGTTACCACCGCTTTCAATCATTTGTCTGACCTTGACAACATCGGCTAAGGAATAAACCATCCAAGCAGTTGACGCTGCTCCATCTCGGCCAGCTCGACCTGTTTCTTGGTAATAGGCTTCAATACTTTTGGGCAAATCTAAATGCGCAACAAATCTGACATCAGGTTTGTCGATTCCCATTCCAAAAGCAATGGTGGCGACGATAACTATGCCGGTCTTTTGAAGGAACATCCTTTGATGTCTTTCACGCGTCGCTTGGGGCAGGCCAGCGTGGTAGGGATAGGCGTTGATCCCTTGTTTCTTTAGCTCTTCGGCTGTTTTATCAACTCCTTTTCTTGAAAGACAGTAGACCACACCGGCGTCTCCGGGGTGTTCGCTTTGAATAAAATTAATAAGCTGTTTTCGAGCACTTTGCTTGAGCTTGATTCGATATTCAATGTTCGGACGGTCAAAACTCGAAACATAAAGTGGTTGATCTACTAAATGTAGTCTTTCTTGAATCTCGACTCGAGAAGCTGGGTCTGCGGTAGCGGTGAGTGCAATGACTGGAACTGCCGGGAAGTTTTGGCG
>CAWVXU010000131.1:0-3126 GCA_963934255.1 uncultured Fibrobacterales bacterium | reverse complement strand
AGAGATTTTTCATTTTTTTCGAAGGATTTTCTAATAAGGTTAATTTCAATCTACACAATGTCTGTAAAGATTTAAAGAAACTATGTTGGCTTCCTATTTTCTTTCCAAAGCTATTAACACAAATTGTTAAAACAATAAAAAAATGTTCATAATATTTCCTAGGCTTTAATACTTCTAAAGGATTGCATCTTTGGGGATGACAACAAGTCCTTCTTCAGTGATTGTAAACCTCTTAGCATCCTCTTCTAGATCATATCCAGCTTCAAAGTTTTCAGGAATTAATACACCCTTTTCAACGATTACTTTTTTAAGGCGGGCGCCCCTTTGCACATTGACGTCAGGAAATAATATACATTCTTCAATTTCAGCAAAGCCGTGTACAAGACACCCTGGTGACAGAATAGACTTGGTGACTGTTCCTCCAGATAAAATACAACCTTCTGATATGACAGAATCAATTGCTTCACCGCGTCTACCATCTTTTTCTCCAGCAAAAACAAACTTAGCAGGAGCTAAGTTCCAATTTTCAGTGCGAATAGGCCAATGTGAATTATACAGATTAAATTTTGGATGTACAGAACATATATCCATATTCGCTTCAAAGAATGAATCAAGTGTTCCGACATCTCTCCAATAGCCGTGATTGTATTTGCCTTCACCACGAATTCTATTAGATGTGAAATCATAAACATAGACCGGGTAATCGTGATAAATTCTAGGTAAAATGTCTTTGCCGAAATCGTGAGATGATTCGGTATCTGCATCATTCATTAATTCACGAACTAAGAATCTAGAATTAAAGACATAATTCCCCATTGATGCTAGTGCAAAACCAGGTCGTCCCGGAATCTCTTTTGGGTTTTCAGGTTTTTCCTCAAAACCAATCATCCGACCTTCTTCATCAACTTCAATGATACCAAATTCAGTGGCTTCCTCTAGGGGGACAGGTATAGCCGCGACTGTAGCTAAGGAAGCTTTGCTTTTGTGAAAGTCAACCATTTGGTTGATATCCATTTTATATATGTGATCACCACCAAAAACGGCCACTAAATCAGGCTTTTCATCTTTGATTAAATTGATATTCTGATAAATAGCATCTGCAGTACCTTTGTACCATGAACCAGTGGTTCTCATCTGAGCAGGAACTAGGTCAACATATTGGTCAATTGAGCGGCTTAAATTCCAGGCAGTAGAAATATGTCTATTCATTGAGTCAGATTTAAATTGAGTCAGAACTTTTATTTTGAAAAACCCAGAGTTTACAAAATTGTTTAATACAAAGTCAATAATGCGATATTTCCCTGCAAAATGAACTGCAGGTTTGGCGCGGTCAGCAGTAAGGGGCTGAAGCCTTGAACCTTGGCCACCCGCCATAATCATGACTAATGTGCTTGAACCATAATTTGAACTCATATAATTTCCTCCAAAAAAAACTTGCGTATAACTAAGAAAAATAAAAAACTCTTACACCCTTCAGGGGATAAGAGTGCTTCAATCACAATATTTATATGGAGTTTTTAGCGACGAGTGAACCCGGTAAGCATTCCTATGATATTATTTGAAACTGAATTTGACTGAGCTAAAAACGAAGCAGCAGCTTGTTGTCTGACTTGTAGAACGCTAAGTTTAGTGCTTTCAGCCGCATCATCAACGCTGACAAGGGCTGAACTCGCAGCTTGATAATTGGAGGCTTTATTTGCCAAGTTATTTTGAGCTCCTTCAAGTATGGTTTTATGGGTTGATATTCGATTCAGGTTTCTTTGAATCCGAGTTATTCCAGAGTCTTGGTCTTCAAGTCCACTTACATATTCGGTAGCTTTGGATTGCAATACCCAGTCATTTGCTGCATCTGCAAAGGCACTTAAGTTGAGGCCTGTGGTAGTTGATGTTCTTGTGTCGAGCAGTTCATAGGCATAGGTATCGTTTACCCCTTCGTCTACTTGGGCAATTATCCCACTGCCTAGGCCGCTAACCGAATCGTCGTAAGTGCCATCGATGAAGTTTTGACCGGCGTATTTGGCGTTTTGAATGTATTCCTCTAAAGCAGATAGTTTTTCATCATACTCTTCACCAAGACTTAGGCGTAGTGTATTATTGGTCTCTTCGGCAGCCTGTTTTGCGATTACACTCATGTCACCTAGCATGGTATTAACTGTAGTTAGGTAGTCTTCTGCGGACCTGACGCGAGATAAGTGTGTATCAATGCTCTTTGATACAAAACTTGCTCGTTGTGAATGCCTTTGGAGTGATTGGGATTGGAAATAGGTTCCAGGGTCATCGCTAGGGGTTCGCACCCTCAGTCCGCTAGATAATTTTTCAAGAGATGTTTTAATCTCCTTGTCATACTGATTTATATACGCGCTGATGACAGAATTGCCATAGCTACTTGTTGTTGAAATCTCCATGATACACCTTCCTATGGTTGGAGTGGACATGGAGTATTAGTTCATCATTGCAATCTTCCCAGTTGCAAATGATAATCTAACGCTCCGATCACAAGGGCGATGTGTTCCAATAAATCCCAACTTCCCTTCGGAATCCAGAGGTCACCCATTAGGTTTATCGGCAGTATTTTAGGAAACTTTAATTAAAATTTTAATTTCTTGAAAATTCTTCAATTAAGTAAGAAGCTTCAGCTTGAGGTATGGCATCTGGTTTTCGGGCATCTATTTGAACCTTTTGAAGTTGAGGGTACTCCTGGAGGATAAGTTTGGCCGTATCGTGGATAAGTGTTTCAAGGGTTCTAAATTGTTCACAAATAATGAATTTACTCACCACTTCAGATAGAAGAAAGTAATTAGGAGAGTTTATTAGCAGGTCCTTTTTTCGTTCATTTTGGATTAAAGCTGAGTTAATACATAGTTGAATGTTGAGTATGAGTGTTTGTGGTACTACTCGTTCAAATGGCAAAAGGCCCACTATACAGCGGACCTTTAATCTTTTAATGCCAATGAAGGTAGTTTTTGATTCAAGTTTTATAGAATTCAAAGTTCTTCTCTCTTGGGTTTTTTAGAAATCAATAGTGAGTAAAACAGCCCCAATACCACCTGTAAGGATAGCGCCTACTCCCAGAAGGTTTCGTGATGATTTTCTTGTATCTGTTTCTGCTTTACTTTGTTTGATATA
>CAWVXU010000130.1:0-3137 GCA_963934255.1 uncultured Fibrobacterales bacterium | reverse complement strand
CTATTATACTTTGGCTACATAAATAGACTATTTTAATAACAATTAACGTTCTTATCACAAGGAAACATGATGACTGAAGAAATGAAAAAAAATACTTGGAGACTTAGCAAGGTAGAAGAATTTTGAAAATAGGAATCATAGCAGGTAGTCACCGACAGAATTCACAAAGTTCGAAAGTCGCTAAGTTTTTAAAAAAACAAATAGAATTGAGAAATGGACTCGAAGCAAACATTATTGACCTTGCAGGCAATCCCTTTCCGCTTTGGGATGAGAGTATTTGGGCCAAAGATCCTACATGGGAAGCTTTACTTCAAGAACCACGTCAAACGCTGAATGATTGTGACGCTTTTATTGTGATTAGTCCAGAGTGGCATGGTCAAGTACCCGCTGGTTTAAAAAACTTCTTTTTGCTTTTTGGTAAAAATGAGCTAGGACACAAGCCTGCACTCATTACTGCTATTAGCTCAGGTACTGGGGGGGCTTATCCTGTGGCTGAGCTTCGTATGAGTAGCTACAAAAACAACCGTATTACCTATTTACCAGAGCACCTCATCCTCAAGGATGTAGAAAAAATATTCAACGAAAACCTTCTTGAGAATGACGAGAGATCGCATAAATATTTGGGTGAACGATTTGAATGGTGTTTAGATATACTGATTGGCTATGGAGTGGCTTTAAAGGATGTGCGAGCGACTGTGGATGTTCATTCTGATAAATTTGGCAATGGTATGTAGGGTTTTCTCAACCTGAATATTTTGAGTCATCACGATATTTTAAAAAGCAGCTCACTTCAAAGTGGATAGCTTTTTTATACCCACCTCACCACAAGATGTTGTAATATTACATCAATAATGTATTTTTACATTATAAAGGCAAAAACACAACTCACACCTAAAGAATACGGCGATATGGCAAAGCAATTTGAAACTGACTTAGAACAAGCCTCTGCAGCTGCTAAACTTTTGGCACACCCAGCTCGTTTAAGAATTATGCAGATTTTAAGTCAGCAAACTGCGTGTGTTCCCGGAGATCTACTCAGTGATATCCCTTTAAGTCGTGGCACTATTAATCAACATCTGGCCGCCCTTAAAGATGCTGGTTGGGTGAAGACTCGCCTCAAAGGATCACAAGTACAACATTGTGTCAATCAAGAAAAGATGAGTCAGGATTTGGGTTTTCTCACTAGTTTGATTGGCAATATTGAATTGACAGAGACTCCTTGTTGTGATGACAATAAGACAAGTGATATTAAGGAAACCGATATTGAAGAGTCAATCTTATTCTTATGCACAGGAAACTCTTGTAGAAGTCAAATGGCCGAAGCCTTCTTTAACAAATACACTCAAGGCACAAAATACCGCGCTGTCAGTGCCGGGACTGTCCCTAGTCAAGACATCCATCCACTTGCGATCAAGGTGATGACTGACATAAACATCACTCTTAGAAACCAACGCCCCAAACACACTCAAGAATTTCGCGGTCACAAGACCCCCAGCATGGTGATCTTTGTATGTGATGAAGCTGAGAAAAACTGTCCTTACTTGTTTCCACTTGTGAATCGACACATCAAAATGCCCTTTGAAGATCCCGCAGCTTTTAAGGGAACTAAGAAACTGACTTTGGAAAAATTTCAATCTGTCCGAGATGAAATTGAAACTAAAATTAAAAATTTAATCCACGAGCTTAACGCATAAATTGCTTTGCTCCAAATATTTAAAGGAAAAATTATGACTAAGAAAAAAGTACTCATCAACGGATTCGGTAGAATAGGGCGTCTCTTCTTTAGAGCAGCATTTCACAACGAAGAATTTGAAATCGTCGCTATTAATGAACTCAAAGGTGATGCAGTCTCGGCGGCTCACCTTCTTGAATTTGATTCAGTTCATGGCAAATGGGCTCACAATGAAATTACAGTGAAAGAAAACACCATCACCGTGCAAGGCTCCGATGTTCGTTTTAGCAACACACCAACACCAGCTGAAATTGATGTCACAGGTATCGACATTGTAGTTGAATGTAGTGGTGTATTTAAAGATGAAGAGTCACTTCAACCTTATTACGACAATGGTGTACCCAAGGTGCTTGTCTCAGCACCTGTGAAAGGTCGCGCTCTCAATGTCGTATATGGAGTCAATGATCACGAATATGATCCAGTTAAACATGACCTCGTCACGGCAGCTTCTTGTACGACAAATTGTCTTGCTCCCGTTGTTAAAGTCATCAAAGAAAAACTCGGAATCGTACACGGTGTTATCACTACTATTCATGACATTACTAATACTCAAACGATTATCGATGCACCTCATAAAGATCTTCGTCGAGCACGTGCATGTAGTGAGTCGCTCATCCCTACGACGACCGGCTCTGCGACTGCAATCACCATGATCTACCCTGAACTCAAAGGTAAACTTAATGGATTGGCTGTCAGAGTCCCTATACTCAACGCATCGATTACTGACTGTGTTTTTGAAGTTGCTAGAGAGACGAGTGTCGAAGAAGTCAACGCACTTTTTAAGGAAGCATCAGAGACTTATCTCAAAGACATATTAGGCTACGAAGAACGCCCACTGGTATCAGTAGATTACAAAGATGACATTCGCTCATCTATTATTGATGCACCTACCACGATGGTCAATGACAAGACTCAAGTCAAAGTATTAGTTTGGTATGATAATGAAATCGGCTATGTCAATCGCATGTCTGATTTTTGCAAAAAAATAGCGAGCAGCATGTGAACCCAATAAGGTCATATAGCATCGTTACAGGTGCGTATTGGTCTTTTATGTTAACAGACGGAGCACTACGTATGCTAGTGCTCCTCTATTTCCATCAACTCGGTTACTCAGCGATTACACTCTCATTTTTATTTCTCTTCTATGAGTTTTTTGGAATCATCACGAATTTATTCGGTGGTTGGATCGCTCAAAGATATGGTCTCAGGCTGACCTTAAACCTCGGTCTTTTTCTTCAGCCTCTTGCTTTAATTGGACTGAGCTTTTTGGATAAAAATTGGCCCCCTACTCTCGCCATACTTTTTGTCATGGGTATACAAGCACTATCGGGAATATCCAAAGACTTAACTAAAATGAGTTCCAAGACCGCTGTCAAGTTTCTTATACCTCAAGATCAAAGTTCCA
>CAWVXU010000129.1:0-3188 GCA_963934255.1 uncultured Fibrobacterales bacterium | reverse complement strand
GAGTGCTTTTGCAAAGATTCTCAATGGACTTTGCCTAAATGATGCAGGGGCTCAAGGATCACTCATCACCACTCTTAACAAAGGTTTAAGATTGCAATATATGATAGCGTCAGCTACTCAAACTAATGGTTTCAATTCTGATATTGGTGGATTTGATGATGCTAATGTTTATCCCACTGCTACATATGAGGAACTCGCTACTTTTTCTGGTCCACTTAGTTTTGTGAATCAAATTCCGGTTCTAGCATTGGGTACAGACTCTTTAAGTATTAAGATTCTATTTCAGGCACTGATACTGAAGGTAATAGTTTGAAATATCTAATGCTTGTAGGCGTGGAAAGCGCTTTCTTCTCTTTAGATTCACTCACTTGTGGTATTGGAAACCCAATCACCATAATCGAATATTTTAGTGACACTACTCGTGATGATTTAGTAACTGCGTTTAATGGCTCAACAACATATTCTTCCATTCAAAGCGATTCTGAATTTATTATCAGTTTTGAGCCAACAGATAGAAAAGATACTTTTGAGCTAGATACTGAAATAAATATAAAAGCATCGATGGTGAAAACACTTACAATTAGCTGCTTGCCTGTGGGAAGTATTATTGAGGAGGGTCAATTTTTTATTACTTCTACTTCTGAAGAGAATATTGTATCAGCTCGTGGCCAAATGTTATCCAAACAATCAGGATCTACTTGGATTCCAACAAGTCAATGGCAACAAAAAAACATCTATATTATATATTTAAATAACCAAGTGAATCCGATGTGTTTAGGGCAAATCAAATAATGAAAATTCTATTTAAAACTATTCTTGTCACACTTTTTGCAGCGAGTCAATCTTTTTCCTCAACAGAAGAAGTTGCAACGAGTAAAGAGGTGAAGTCAGGTTCGGTCGTTAGAGTTGTTACGCCAACTAAAACGGATAGAACTGTGAAGGCAACTCCGGTAGTTATAGATGTTCCGCCATCTACAACGGATCAGGCTGTTACGCCAACTCCTTTAGCTAACTCACTCAAGATGAATTCCAAGTCCAGTTTGCAATCCTCCCAAGCCATAACTCATATCCAAACTTTTGTTTCAAGTTCAGTTGATGAATTTGCTAAAGGCAAGAACAAACAATCCATCATGTGGTACATTGGTTCAATTACTGGTGGAGTTGGTGCTTTTTCATTGGTTCTGAGTGCTCACTATGATGGCCTAGCTGCTGTGGAAAGAAATAAAGCAGCAGCTATTTATGAATCCAATAGCAATGAAGGTTACAGTGAAGCTTATAACAACATGAATGAGCTTAAAGACAAGAGGAATGCTTTATTCTCAACTGGCATGATTCTTGGGGCCATAGGTGGTGGGATTGTTTTGTATGAACTATTTATAGTAGATGATGTAAAGTTACAACCAACGACAGATGGCGCTCAAGTTTCGGTGAGGTTTTAAGGTGAAAAAGTTAATATTGCTTATGGTATCACCTATGTTATTTTCAGCTTGTAATGAGCATGATCTACCCCTCACTTGGGAAGATGGCAAAGAGCATATCTTTGGAGAGATGCGAGACTCGCATGGCAACAATTATGCTACAGTCCAATTGGATTCATTGGTATGGATGCGCTCGAATATGCGAGACTTAAATCAAACAGACTCTGAATCATGTATTAATCAAATATCAAATACTGAGTGTGACCCGAGCGGCACTTTATACTCTCAAGACGAGGCGAATTCAGTGTGTTTAGATCCATGGAGACTTCCCTCTAAAAGTGATTTTGAAGCACTGATAAATTATGCTGGCAAAAAGCACAAAGCAAGGTGTGAAGAAGAAATTAGCTGCGGTGTTGTGGCTGGTGATATTGTGAAAAATAAGGAAACATGGGGGCGGTTTTCAGGTGACAACCTTATTCGTTTGAATATTGACCCTGAAGGTTATCAAGATATTAGCTTAGAGCGACTTCAAGATGGTGAAAATGCTTATTTTTGGAGTTCAACTGATTTACGTGAGTCAATGTTTTCATCTACGCAGACTTCAGCTTATAGTTTCTATGTCACCAAAAGTGAAGGAGTCTTTTTAGAAGAAAATTTCAAATCTGTTAAGATGTCTGTTAGATGCGTGAAAAGTATTGGGGAATAAATGACAACACAAAATTATATAATAAAATTCTTCGCCATTGCAGTGATTGTTCAAGCCAATGTTTGGTCTGCTTCTAATATTGAAGGCCAAGAAGGGGCCCATCGTGTTTCTTCCTCGAAAGGCTTGAAAACAAAAGAATTATCATTTTCGCTAGGTGGTGAATTAAGCTGGGGAACTGATATTGTTTCAGCTCCGGTTGTTCACTCTTTACCTCAAGACCAAACAAAGTCATCAACTGTGGAGGAACTTTATTACAAAACAACTAATTTTGCTATGGCATTGGGACTTGATAATGATTGGGATGCTGGTGCTATTCTGCCGATACACTCAGATTACGTGACTTTCGGTGGAGCACAAAATTCAAACTTAAGTGAAGCGAGTAATATTGGATTGGGTGATATTCAATTTTGGTCTAGACATCGCCTTCCATTTACTCAAGCAACCAGCTCATTTCAGTGGAGTGGAGTGCTAACCGGTTCGATGAATACTGGAAGTGAAATTAATGGGTTTTTACCCAAAAAATTACATATAATTCCTGAATCCAATCAACAAAAAACTGCACCCAATTCAGCAAGTATCTCTACCTTAGGGGCGGGCCTAGGCTTTAGTTGGTTCAATGGCTTTCAAAATGAAGACCTAAGTTTTCATGTAAATACAGGACTTCGTTCCGCTACGGGACTCAGTATGAGCCTAGTTTATCTTTGGGGAATTGCTCTAGAATATCAACAAAATGACCTATGGGGTTATTTTTTAGAATATGCAGGGGAGACTCGACATGAAATGGGGCTGTTTGATGACCTTAATTATATTACTCCAGGAGCTCGTTGGAGCTTTTATCCAAATTGGAGCATGAGTTTGGGTGCTGATTGGAATCCGACATGGGATAATCAAGAAAGAAGTTTCATCTTAGACAAAGATCTTGTTGATAATACTAAATCAAAAGTTAAAACATATGCATCAAACCCTTGGGGTATTTCGTGGACGATATCATATACACTAAACCGTATCAACGATACTGACAAAGATGGTGTTTTAGATCCTCAAGATAAATGTCCAGGCACCCC
>CAWVXU010000128.1:0-3351 GCA_963934255.1 uncultured Fibrobacterales bacterium | reverse complement strand
CCCCTGGGAAGCTCCAAACTCAACCTTTTAGGTAGTTTTTACCAAGCGCAGTTTGAGGGTGTTGAAGGCGCCTCTGTCATTGGCGATCCATTCATTACGGTGGAACTTGATACTAAAATTCATCAAAAATTCGCTGTTAAGGCCCTGCTAAACATTAATACATCTCCAGGGTATACGACTTATGGTGATTTGTCCTTGTCTCCTGATTCCATAGTATTATCAGGCTCAAGACGACTCATAAGAAGACTCAGGACCATCCAAACTCATGCAATCTTTCTTGATAACATCAAAACATCTATTGATATGGATATCCCCATCAACATTGACTTTGGTGGCTCTATAAGTAGTAGCCACGCTATGGTCAGAGCTACTCTTAAAGTAGACACTTTAATTGCTAAGTCATTTCCTCAAGTACCTTTGAATTTAATTCGAGCCGATACTAGCTCTCACTATCGACTTGAACCGCAGAACGCAAAAGTAACAGTCACTGGCGCTAAACATATTTTAGACTCCATTATCTCAACTGATATTCAACTTTTTATTGATTATAATCGTTTTAAGATTGAAAACACAAGTGAACTTGCTCCGAATGTCAAGCTTCAAAAAGAAGTGAAATCATGGCAAGTTGAACCTGCTACCTTTGAACTTTCAAAGGTAAAGTCTACTATGGAAAACAAAAGTCAATCGGGAGATCATTCTAAAAAATTAGCTACTCAAATTGACTCACCAAACAACGCTAAGGACCAGCCATGATTACTCTTGGAATTGAAACTTCTTGCGACGAAACAGCAATAGGTATCGTCAATGAAAAAAGAGAAGTACTCGCCAACGTACTTTACTCACAGTTTGATGAACACGCTCACTATGGAGGCGTTGTTCCTGAAATTGCAGCTCGGGCTCACCTTGAAAAAATTAAACCCATTTATTTACAAGCCATCAAAGAGGCTGGAATTACTCCACAAGATATTGATTTAATCGCTTACACCCGTGGGCCAGGACTAATGGGACCTCTTTTAGTCGGTGCATCTTTTGCCCGAGGCCTCGCTTTGGACCTTGATAAACCCTGTGTTGGTATTTCTCACCTCGAGGGACATATTGCTGCGGCCGAGATGTCTTTCCCTGAACTTAAACCTACTTATGTTGCCCTCACCGTGTCCGGAGGACATACCGAAATATCTATTGTCCACCCGGGATTTAAATATGAGATGCTAGGCCGCACTCGTGATGATGCAGCAGGCGAAGCCTTTGATAAATGTGGTAAATTGCTTGGACTTGGTTATCCAGCAGGACCTGTGATAGGCAAAACAGCCGCCGGGGGCAATCGTAAATTCCATCGTTTTCCTCGATCATTTAAAGGTGAAGACCATGGTGAGTTTAGCTTCTCCGGACTCAAATCATCTGTTTTGAGATATGTTCAGGAAAAAGGTCCAGAATATCTTAAAGAAAACATCCGCGATATTTGTGCTAGTTTAGAAGCAGCGATTGTCGATATCCTCGTTGACAAATCAATTTGGGCCCTTAAAAAAACTGGCTTACAAAATGTCATCGTTTGTGGCGGGGTCTCAGCCAATAGATATTTGCGTGAACAACTTGAAAAATCATGTCAAAAACAAGGTTTAAAGAGTTATTTCCCTGATTTTAGTCTTTGTACAGATAATGGTGCTATGATTGCAGGAGTCGCACAAGCAAGGTTTAATCAAGGCTTACTCCCCGAAGAACACAAAGTGACACCTTCACTTCCACTGGCCTAAATCTCGGTCGTAAATTTTAAATTTTGAACACTCTTGGAACCCTTTTTGAGAAGTGTCAGCTTGAATTCATGATGTTTGTCTCTCTATTTGGTATATTTAGGATATGAATAATTTTGCACTCATATTAACCTTCGGCATTTTATATCCTTTAGTCTCTGGTATGGTTTTTGCCCAAGAATCCGTTACTCAACCTCCCAAGTTAAAGGCCGTTGAACCTGTGCTTGATAGTAATGCAAATATCACAGGCAAAGAAAATACTGTACTGCGCGAGATTGAAGTCGTCTCTGATGAAGAACTCCGCTCATACTTTATTTTCATTGAGGAACATACTGATTCAGATCAAGCGATTAACGACCTTATTGAAGAGCGCGACCTAGCTGCTGATCCATTTTTAATGCAAAATATTGACCGAGAAGAATTTGAACAAGAACGAATTCTCTTGGTTTTTAAAGACCTCGAAGATCAAAATAAACGAAAATCCTATGGCATTTTGAAAGTCACAGATAATGATTTCAAACCTCAAATTCTGCCACAAATTTCAATCCCTCAAGAAGATATTAAATAATCACTGACCGTTTAAATCAACTAAACATATCAGTATAATATCACATATTTCTCTATAAATCCCCGTTTATTAGCAGCCAACTAGCTTAATAGTTCTTTGTTTTTCTGGGTTTTATCTAACGAAATACCCTTTATTTTGTCATTTTATTTTTAAAGCTAAGTCGTTATAAATAAGGGGCTTACAAAACAATTTTGTGCTCATAATTAAAAAGATTAAAAAAAAACTAAAGTATTCTTTAGTTTACACCGATTAACCTGAATAGGGAGAGGCACGCCAACCTCAACCGACTCTCGCCATAGAGTCTTGCAAGGAAGCAAAACATATAAGATATCGAAAAACATGGAGGTTTAACGATGCGTATCAATCATAATATCAATGCAATGATCACCCAGAACGCGCTGTCATCAACTGGCAGCCAATTAGGGAAATCACTAGAGAAACTATCAACGGGTCTCAGAATTAACCGTGCATCAGACGATGCAGCCGGTCTTTCAGTATCAGAACAATTAAGAACTCAGGTTCGTGGTCTTGGTCGGGCTAAATCAAACGCACAAGATGGGATCGCGCTTCTTCAAATTGCTGAAGGTGCTGCAAATGAGATTTCTGATGTTCTTCAACGAATGCGTGAATTATCTATTCAGGCTGCCAATGATACCTTGACATCAACAGATCGTGCTTACTTAGATCAAGAATTCACAGCTTTGACTGATGAGATTACTCGTATTTCTGATAGCACCAAATATAACGGTCAAACACTGATAGCCGGTGGATCTGCATCATTTGGTGGCGCAGGCTCAGCAAGCTCAGTTCTACACATCGGCGCAGGTGCAGTTGCCGGTACTGACAATATCACTATAACCATGGACGGAATTTCTGCTGGCTCACTAGGGCTTTCAGGTGGGGCATCAACCGTCGGCATCTCAACTCAAGCATCAGCTCTTTTAGCTGTTAGCTCTATTGACACAGCAATCACCTCTGTAAACAATATGAGATCTGATGTAGGTGCTTATGTCAATCGTCTTGAACATGCGATTA
>CAWVXU010000127.1:0-3369 GCA_963934255.1 uncultured Fibrobacterales bacterium | reverse complement strand
TGAGCCATAAGCGATATGAGTTCATTGATTATTTGCTGCGAAAGTACTTTATCAGACTCCAGAGCTAGATCATGAAAACCTAGCTTAAGACACCACATTGCATCCATTTCATTTTTGACCAAGGTAGGAAATGATTTTAATATTTCATTTAGTTCCACTAAGCAGCTTTGATCAGAGTGCAACAATTGTTGCATTGACAGACAAAACATATGAAAGTTACGATAAGCTGCGTTGGGCTGATTCATAAAAGCAAAGTGTTCCCCTCCCCCTGTCCAAGATTGATAATTTGGATCAAATATATCACAGAAACCAAAGGGACCATAATCAAGTGTGTAACCACCTGCAGCGCAATTATCACTATTAAAGTTACCTTGACAGAAACCGACTCGAATCCAGTTACTGACAAGAGAAATCAGTCTATCACAAAATTGTTTCGATACTAAAATGACCTTTTGGGGAGTACTCAGATGTTTTGGGATTGAGTCGGGATATTCTCGATCAATCAAGTGAAGGAAAAGCTGTTCTAATTCTTCTTTAGCCTGAGGGTACTCATTTTTACGAGCTCTACGACCAAAGAGCTCTAGCTGACCGACTCGAATGAATGAAGGCATCACACGCGTAGAAATGGCAACAGCCTCAGCGATCAGCACATCCGGATCTTCTGAATAAGACCCTTCGGAGTACCAGGGACGTTCCACCTTCTCTGTATCTGAAGTATAGAGACTCAAGGAACGAGAAGTAGGGATATTCAATGCATGCATATGTTCTTGAGCGATAAATTCACGAACACTTGAGCGCAATACAGCCCGACCATCGGCACCGCGACAATAAGCAGTTGGGCCTCCCCCTTTTAACTGCATTTCCCAACGCTTCCCTTTCAGCACCGCCTCAAGTATTGAGATAGCGCGTCCATCACCATAGCCGTTTCCAGTTTGAAAAGGGCATTGTTGCATGTATTCGGTACCATAAATAGAAAGAGCATAACCCGTTGCCCAACCAACCTTGCGCATAGGTTCGGGAAGCTCTGATATATTACCAGAGAACATTTTAATAAATTCTGGGTCTGTCGCTAAACTATCGGATAAACCGAGCTCTGAGAAGAAGGTCTGACTATGTGTTACATACTTTGGATTCTTGATAGGCGTCGGCCTAACTAGAACATAATGACCCGAGAACACCTGTCTCATTTGCTGATTTGTATCATTTTCATTTGAGTCAGGGTCACTATTAAGTGTCTGAATCAAACTATAATCCACACATTTGGCAAGCTCTTCTAAGCTTGATATGAGTGGTGAGTTATTCTTTGTCATATCATGGCTCCTAGGCCTTTATCTTTGTCTAGCTTGTCATCGATTGAGGTATTTGATGTAGGCTGCATAATCATCATCTGAGATCAACGATTTGACATCAACCCCTGAAAAGCTTGTGAGTAAAGCCAAATATTTTTCAAATTTTTCTTGGTTAGAGGTCGAGATCCAAGAGTCATCCAAAGCCCTAAAGCTAGAAAATGCCTTTTTGAAAGGATCCCATCCAATTGAATCTTTGATTGTAACGAAAGTATGAGTCAGGCAATCATTAAACTGAAAATAACCCCCCTGTGAGAGATACAGCCCCATCTGGGAATCGTACCTGTCTTTCCAAAATTGTTTTAATTCTTCTCCTGTATAATACTGATTATTCACAAAAACAGTGACATTGTGTGTTTCAACAATATAATGCAATTTAAAATTAGCCCAATGTTCTCCATCAAAATTCCACTTACCTTCAAACTCAAAATCATGGCTTAACTCATGCAAGAAACCAAAGCCCAAATCATTATTTGATAGTCTTGGAAGAAAATGGGCCACTGAAGACCTACTCACAGAGATGGGATTACCACTATAACCAAAAGGAGACACTTCTTCCTTGGACAGAATAGAGATGACATCTCCGTCATAGGGGAAATCACCCACTAATTCACCCAAAGAT
Organism: uncultured Fibrobacterales bacterium; assembly: GCA_963934255.1. Classification (GTDB taxonomy): domain Bacteria; phylum Fibrobacterota; class Fibrobacteria; order Fibrobacterales; family CAWVXU01; genus CAWVXU01. The sequence goes on along the minus strand of CAWVXU010000127.1, from coordinate 1,401 downwards.
TGATAAGCGATATCAAGATGATTTACCCATTCTTGAATTCTCTCCGCTGAAGTACTTTCATAATCTTGTCTCTCAATATAAACAGCAATATTCCCCATTGCCACTTTCTTCATGTCTGCTTCCCTGACAGAGAAATCATCACACCAAAGAGTTCCCTTCACTGTATTATTGTAGTATCCTAGCCTACATGCTATTGAGGTTTCACCACTCGAGTCACTCAATATTGTCAGGGACAGACGAGTCCAATCAAAAGTTCCTTCTAGGCTCTTGCTATTTCCTGAATGGCCAAAAGTCCGATGCCAATCACCAAAATAAGACAGATTAGCTCCTACCTTATTAGTTGTAACACTCTCGCCTTTTAACCAAGCACTAAATACATAGGGTGTATTCTTTTTGAGGTTTACCCTTTGTACCCAGCCTGCATCATTAGCCTCAAGTTGAGACATGATCTTCACAGCGCCGGAATTATTGCGCCCTTCAGAGGGTGTGTATAGAGCCGTTGAATAATTGGGTTTCCACCCCGTATATAACCAACTGCTACTATCGATGATATCCATTTCAAAATCAGCATTGATCAAAACTTCACGATCATGCACAAGAGGAGATGCAGAGGAGGACACAAGACTCGATAAAGAACTAGATAATGAGGAGGACACAGACGAGGACACAGAAGAGGAAGAGGAAGCATCCAAGGGGGCATTCACTGCTGTATCTTCGCCACACCCAACAAGGAAAATGACTATTAGTGTAAAAATTAAATTCATCATTTAAGGTTACTCAACGGCAATCAATCGCTATGTTAATTATAACTTAAATTAAAACTAACTTCATAACATTATTCACAGCCATGAAATTCTCTCTCATAGGCTCTTTGATCCCAGAAGTGTCCTAGCCGAGGTTTTAAAGTTCAATACGATTTACAGTGAACAAATCTTTTTCTTGATTTTTATTTACGATGACATACCCATTGCCATAACCATCAAACCTCTCTGGTATTCCCCCACCCGTCCCCACAATTAAATTCCTAACGCCTTCTATAGTGAAGTCTTGGTAGGTATGAATATGACCTGACAAGATGAGATCAACATCATGATCTATCATCATGTTAATATAGCGAGCAGCAGAAAAGCTTGTATTAAAGCTATTGTTTCTAAAACCAGACTCCTCAAAGGGAGGAGTATGCTGAAATACAAATTTCGATCGAGCACTAGTGCTTTTTAATGCATCCTGAGCAAAATCAAATACACTCGCAGATAAGCCTTGATCTGCTGCATCAAGTAATAAAAATAAATCACCATTGAACTTAAATTTTGTGTTGGTTGACCCATAATACTGACGGAAGTATTTATAGCCATCGGATAAGATACTTCCTTTATCATGATTTCCATAAATGACATAAAC
>CAWVXU010000126.1:0-3651 GCA_963934255.1 uncultured Fibrobacterales bacterium | reverse complement strand
CTAGAAGCGAGTTATTTGTGAGATTTGTTAAAACAAAATTTGATGATGCAGAGCTGTTAGCCACCCTCATTAGACGAGTCGCTGATGAAGAGGGGCGAGGTGAAGAAGCTTCTATTACAGCTAGTGTTCTTCAAGAAGATGGTTTCTCAGCAAATCCGGCTTTTCACTCTTATCTGGCTTACAACATGGACTCACAGGTCGTCGGATTTAGCTTCTACTATTATATGTATTCGGGATGGCATGGTCGAAGAATTCTATTTTTAGAGGATCTTTTCATCCTACCTGAACATAGAAATAAGGGCTATGGCTCATTATTTTTTCAAAAAATGTCTCAACTAGCAGATATTGAAGGAATGAAGCTTGCCTGGGAAGCTAATCGGGACAATTTTAATCAACGTAATTTCTTTGAAAGTAAAGGCGCCATTGATAGAACACACAAAGTGAGCTTCTTCATGGGTGGTGACCCGCTGACTAGCCAAGCCAACCAATATCTTGATCATCGAATCGAGATTAATCAACAAGAAGAAAATGAGCACGAATAATTGATACATGTCTTTCACACACAACTTATTCTATATTTCAAAAGCGATATAATGGAGTATTAATGAATATAATCAGACCTGTTTTCTTTCTTTATCTTTTGATATATTCATTAGCTTGGACACAGATTTTACCTCAAGAACAGATGACAAGTATCGCCCTTTTTAATTTAGATGCCAAGGGAATAGACTTGGAGTTATCTGAACTTATTTCTGACGCACTTCTGTCTGAATTAAATAACACCAATATATTTATGGCCATGGAACGTTCTAAAATGCAAGAAGTTCTGGATGAACAAGGATTTCAAGAGTCCGGAGCATGTGATTCAAGTACATGTCAAGTTCAAATGGGTGAACTTTTGGGGATTGATCAAATGATCGTAGGTTCAATTGGCTATTATGATGGCACCTATATCCTCAATTTAAGACGATTAGATATTAGTACCGGTAAAATTATCGCAACTTCGTCAAACTCTGTCTCTGGCAAAATTGATATGGTACTTAATCAACTCGTTCCAAAAACAATTAATGAAGTGTGTGGTTTAAATACTTCGCCTGCGAGTTATAAGTTAAACACACCTGCCCCACCTCAAAGATCTGCCACAAAGAAATGGGAAAACAATTCATCTCCTCGTCCTCAAAAAAGTTCCTTAGCTGCATGTGGGATTGGTGGATCTATCTCTCCTGATTCAGAAACCTTAGCTGTCGTATTTAATATTTTAACAACCTATGGACTACCTGCTTCAACTTCCGGTACATCAACTCCAAGCGCATGTAGTTACACTCAAGACTTCTCTCATAAGTTAATTCAGAAATCCTACGCCAGTCTTGAAGACGAGACTTCAATTGGACAAGGACAATATTTAAGTGTCTTATTAAACTCTTCAATGTGTCCGAGTTCCTCTCACTCTCAGATCATTCACAATTTGAGACAAAATTTTTCAACTATTATTTTAGATGAGAGATATCAAGAATTGACTCACAATCAAAAAGCATCTGCTTATTATTTTATTTATCAAAACATTATTGAGAAGACACCCAACTGCAGAGTCATCTAATTATTTAGTCATCTAAATATTTAAATATTATGCTGAGTAAAATTCGAACCCCATATATCCTGTACATCCTATTAGCTTTTACTTACGGGTTGACCCAAGAAGTAAAGTCTCATTCTGTGATGAAGTTGGATTCCTTAAGTCAGAGTCATCAATGGCTGAGGCTCATCCATCACGAAAAAACTTTATTAGGGGGAACCCAAAGTTCTATTGACAACCGCCATTTTTTTAATTCTAAAACTGGTCAAATCAATCCATTAAGGGAGCTCCAAGAAACAATTAATCAGTTCAATTCAAACCCAGTTGAATGTTTGTTTCCCGCTCGTTATATGTTTTTAAAAAAACATCAAATGATTAAAAACCAAAACAAGGCTTGCTCATCTCTCATTGAGACCCTGCTAGATAAAAAAATTTACAGCATCAGCATAGTCTATGCCTCGGGCTATTTTTCAAATCCTGCCTCATTTTTTGGTCACATCTCTTTCAAATTAAATCAGTTCGTCCCAACAAGCGATAATAATTTAAGAAATGAAATGCTTAATTATGGAGCAGAAATAAGTAAAGAAGACAACCATCTAAGCCTTATCTACAAAGGGTTATTCGGTGGTTACCAAGCCAACTTCAGCAAAGGGGATTATTTCAACCAGCAATTTGACTACACAGTCAATGAACTACGAGACCTCTATGACTATGAATTGAATTTAAGTTCGGATCAAATTCAGTCATTTATACTTCATCAATTTGAATTATCTCAATTAAAGTTTCAGTACTACTTTTTAAATGAAAACTGTGCCTACCATATGGTTGAATTTCTCGAATCCATATTAACTAGGGAACAATTATCAAAAAACACATTACTATCAAAATGGCTGCCCTATAGTGCTCCAATTGATGTAATTCACAATCTAAAAACATTAAATTCAGGAAAATCGAAACAACTCATCCCCTCAAAATTGACAGACTTCCACCGTCAATATGATCAAAGCTCTACAACTGTACAATCGTTATTTTTAAAAAACTTAAGCCAAGTTAAGCCGTTAAACGAACCCAACTTTATTCTTCTAGACACGAAAAACAAAACACAATTGACTGAACTATATCTCAGTTATTATGCATATAGACAATCAACAATTCAACGGGATTCAAATATTACTATAACCAGAAAGCACCTGTTAAGTAATAGAATTCAACTACCGGTTAGCGAACTCAAACCAACACGGGAGTTTAAAACAATTCACTTAAGACCCGACGAATTGCCACAGCCTAGTTTTATTGAATTTTCATTTTTGGATAAAAACACCTTAGGCCTTGATTTCAGTCCCCACAGTATCGATGTTATGACACCCCAGTCCTCAAAATACTTATTAAACACTCACCAGTTTTTAGTGAGTGAATTTAGGGTGAACACAAATTCTTGGAGAAAAACAAGACTTCATCAGTTTGAATTGTTTCACTTAGAAAAACTCAATCCTTCAAAAACAGGTGCTCCCAAAGATGGCAGTATGGCTTGGAAATTAAACATGGGGCTCTACCCAATTAATGATCAATGTCAAAACTGTTTAGTTCCTATGATTGAAACAGGTGCTGGTTACACTTGGGCACCAACAATAGGAATGAAAGTTTTTTCATTAGTTGAAGCGGGAATACAAAACCCTAGACAGAACTTACACCCTTTTTATCCGCAATTGAGATTAGGCAGCCTATTGCACCCAACAAATTATTGGTCAATATATCATCAATCTTATTTGCGCACCAATCTTAATAAAAAATATTCACGTATTTTGAACCATATGACTAAAGTACAAGTTCGACCCTATAAGGATGGATACCTTAACGTCAAATACCAATTTGAAACAACATCAATTTGGAAACTTTCTGTAGGCTTCCATTTTTAAATAAAACCAAAAAATAAAGACCTGCATTCATCAGAATACAGGTCTTTAAATCAGATTCATTACTTTCGTAATAAACAGCTATTTCAACAAACAGCTATTTCAATAAGTTTTGAGCAGCAGCCTTAAGGCCTTTGACGTCCATACCATTGGAAGCGTACAATT
>CAWVXU010000125.1:0-3745 GCA_963934255.1 uncultured Fibrobacterales bacterium | reverse complement strand
TCCTTGCTAGACAGCTTCGCCCAGAAATAACTGTGAGTGAAGCCCAAAAGGCAGTTAAAACACTACTGGAAATTGGACTATTAGAAATGAATGATGAAGGTATTTATCACCAGCCCAACCAAGTTGTAACCGCGACTAATGTTCCTGGTTTCGTATTTAAAAATGCTCGACGCGAATTTATTAAAAAAGCTATTGAAGCTTCTGAACACTATTCTAAGTCCGAAAGACACATTACCTATACGACTTTGGCAATGAGTAAAGAAACATACGATCAAGCCACAAAGTTAATAGATGACGTTCGCAAAAAAATACTAGTTTTAGCTACAGAAGATAAGAAGGTTGATGGCATTTATTCTTTAAACGCCCAATTGTTCCCCCTTTCTCAACCTATTACTGACCATGCCCTAATTGACGGTGCAACTAATGAACCTAGTATGGAGCTAGATGCATGATTCGCAAAAACCTTAAATCACGAAAGACTTCCTTTTTGAGTAAAATCACATTAAGTGCTTTAGGTGTTTTAAGTTTCCTTGCTATTTCCTGTACAAGCCCAGAAATCGCCGGTGGCGGTAGTGACCAACCCAATGAAATTACTGGAGTTGTTGCGAGCGTTGATACCCAACCAATTAGCTCTGCAAAGGTCTTACTTTATTCTAAAGCCGATTTTGAAGAAAGGTCTTCAGTTCATAGAACAAGCGAAGATTTTCATGCTATTGACTCCACCATAACTGGATCTGACGGCAAATTTAAATTTAGTGGTATCGATATAGGCGCTTATAGTATCAAAGCATTATATGCTCCAGAGACCCATGCTAGCCAATTTGTAGGATATGTAGATAGTATCCGAATTAGTGAAGAATCAAAAACTCAAGATATTCAAGGACTCACTTTGTTCTTTGGTGGCTCTATTGAAGGCGTTATTAAGAGTAGTGAATTAACTCTAGATCATGTAGAGCTATCAGGTACTCCATTTACGGCTAATATCAAAGCTGACGGGTCATTTAAGTTTGAGAATCTACCTCCTGGATCATATGGTTTACTCAGTTTTTATACAGATCTTTCAAATAACTCCGGTGCCACATTAAGTATGGCGGGTCAAGTTATACCAGATTCAACTGTAGACCTAGGTACACTTAATGTGACCAAAGACGAGCTATTATTTGAAGATTTTGAGCACCCTGACAATCGTGCAATTAGCGGCTATCTCTATGGTGGTGGTTGGTGGTATGGAGTGGGCACTGGGCTGTATACTTCAGCACCAAGATCTCCAGGAATCCCTGTAGATGAGTCCACTTTACTTCTTAATTCAAATCACGTTTTCCATGCAAAATGGGACTTTATTGACAGTATTCCAAATCAAAATGAAAACTATTATGTATTCGGTTTTAACATTGGCTTTGGTTATGATGGATATATAGATGAAGGTTCTCCGGCAGAATTAAGCTTTTTTGACTTCAGTCAAGTTGAAAAAATTTCTTTTAAAGCCAAAGGTTCGGGAACCTTTAGACTTCAATTAGGCACTCGTGCCATTAGGGAAGCTTCCGTAAGTGAAGTTAGCCACTATGGTGTAGAGTTCACGCTTGACCCTACTGTTGAAGGTTTGCAAGATGTGGTTATTGACCTTTCTAGCATGGAATTAGGGCCTATCAATGAAGGCCAACTTCAAGATGTAAATAATCTTAATTGGTCTGATGCTAATAAGCAAGTTTATGCAATTTCTTTTGTCGTCACAAATGATGCCGAGATTTGGTTGGATGACATTCGAATCATTGATTACAGCATCAACTATTTCAAATAAGCTATATTTAATCTCATGAAAAAGTTTGATATCATTGTTATTGGTGGTGGTCATGCAGGCATCGAAGCAGCATGGGCAGCCTCAGGTATAGGAGCATCTACTGCGCTCCTTACAATGGAAACCTCAGCCATTGGCCGTATGTCATGTAACCCTGCTATAGGCGGAGTTGCTAAAGGTCAAATGGTCCGAGATATTGATTCACTAGGTGGATTAATGGGGATTCTTTCTGACCATGCTGGAATTCAATTTCGCATGCTCAACTCTTCCAAAGGACCTGCTGTGTGGGGGCCGCGTGCCCAACAAGATATGGATCTCTACTCCGATATGAGTCAGAAATATCTTGAAACTCGTAAAGATCTCACGTTAATTGACGGAGAACTGGCTCAATTTGAAATTATGGGCCCTAGATCGTTTAGACTGGCCACTCTCGATGGAGAGATGATTGAATGTCAAGACATCATTATCACGAGTGGCACTTTCTTAGGCGCCGTTATGCATACAGGTGAAGCTTCATCTGGAGGCGGGCGAATTGGTGAAGCTAGTTCAGATAAACTTTCAGAGTATATTCAGTCTTTAGGTATCAAAACTAGGCGCCTTAAAACAGGGACACCTGCACGACTTAAAGCAAATAGTATTGATTACGAACAAGCAGAAATTCAATACGGAGACAAAGATCCCGTAGCTTTTAGTTTCAAGACTGATTTTGAATTGAGAAATGATGCTACTTGTTGGATTACTCGTACTTCGCAAGAGACACATGATTTATTAAAAAAAGGCTTTGATAGAAGCCCTATGTTTACGGGTAAAATCAAAGGGCTCGGACCACGTTATTGTCCATCTATTGAAGATAAAATCAGTCGCTTTGAAGACAAATCATCTCATCAACTATTCTTGGAACCCGAAGGTGCTGATTCTAGTCGTATTTATGTAAATGGATTCAGTTCATCATTGCCTGGTGATATTCAGATTAGCGCACTTAAAACAATACCTGGACTACAAAACTGCGAAATCATTAAATTGGGCTATGCAGTTGAGTATGATTCAATTGATGCAACTCAGTTAAAAGCGACTATGGAAATGAAAGATTTCCCCGGACTTTATTTTGCAGGGCAAGTTTGTGGAACTTCAGGCTATGAAGAAGCTGCTGCTCAAGGGCTAATGGCTGGTATCAATGCCGCCCGAACTCATCAAGCAAAAACTCCATTTATACTCGGTAGAACCGATTCCTATATTGGTGTCATGATAGATGACCTCATTCGCTTAAATATAGATGAACCTTATCGCATGTTTACCTCACGGGCTGAATATAGGCTGTTTCTCAGACACGACAATGCAGAAGAACGACTCATGCCTTTGGGACGAGAAATTGGCTTGATTGATGATGAAACCTGGAGTAAATACCAAGCGTCTAGATCTCGAGTAGAAGCGCTAAACATCGCTCTTCGAGAGACGAAGATAACTGAAAAAACAGCAAATCCTTATTTAGAAAGTATCCCCTCTTCGCCTCTTAAAGAATCAGTAAAAGCAATGCAATTAATCAAGAGACCTGGTGTAGAATTTGATAAGGTCCTTGATTGGCTTGACTTACCAGAGGGTTTAACAATAAAAGACAAGTTGGAGTCATTTGCAGGGATCCTTTACTCTGGTTTCTATAATCGTCAAGTAAAGGATATTGAGAGACATCAAAAGATGGAGAAGTTCTTTATTCCAAATGATTTTGATTATCACCAAGCCAAGGTTCTCTCAATGGAGGCTCGAAATAAATTAACACAGCATCGTCCACAAACTATTGGACAGGCAAGTCAAATTGCCGGTGTCAGGCCAGCAGATATTTCAGCCCTTATATATCATTTAAAAAACAAAGGAACAGGTTCGTAGAGAATTAGTTTAATCAAAAATTACCATAAAGTTTATCATGTAATAGTTTAACACGTGTTTGAATTTCAA
>CAWVXU010000124.1:0-3934 GCA_963934255.1 uncultured Fibrobacterales bacterium | reverse complement strand
CAACAACAGAAAAAAGATTATAAGATGATTAAGATCTAATAGAATTTTACAAACTTTCTAATCTTTAAAATGAAGAATTAAAATGAATCGTCTCGGACGAATGTATAATCAATTTTTTATTTTTAGCTTTATCTTTATTTATCACATTTGTTGGATGCAAAGAATGAGAGCCAGCAAGTTCAGTCTAGGAAGAATATAATTCTAAAGTTATTCATGGTATTTCATTTGAAGATGAGAAAAAACCTAGTAAAGACATCGGCCTCCAATAAGGTTTCCATACTGAACCCAGTAAATCATTCAAATTTTACGCTTTTGTAAATATCTTTAGAATAAGATGGGCTCACAATTCTAGCTTGTTAGAAACAAACAAAATCAAAGAGCTCGAGAACGACACCTCATGAATAGAACTACAAACGATTCTAAAATACTGTTAGCACTCAATAAGCCTAAGGGTTATGTAGTCACACGCTCTGACGAACTTGGGCGAAAAACAGTCTACGATCTTTTACCAGATTGGGTTTTTAATGACGGATGGATGCCTATCGGACGCCTTGACTTAGAATCTAAAGGCCTTCTATTATTCACAACCAATGGCAAAGTTGGCGATGCGTTGACCAATCCTGGGAACTGCATTAAGGTTTACGAGATCTGGGTCCGAGGATACGTAACCGACCAACATGTTGAAGCGGCCAGGAATGGCGTGGATAGCTCTGAAGGCCTACTCAAAGTTATTAGCATTGAAAAATTAGGTGTTGGTGGTGCGAAAACAAAACTCAGAGTCGGAATTGACGAGGGAAAGAATAGGCATATTCGCCGTCTTTTTGGGGCACTGAAAGACCCTAAATTTGGAACACCTTTAAAGGTCTTAAAATTGAAACGAATCAGTATTGGAAATTTTAAACTCGACCTAGAAAATAGCAAGTGGCGCTTCCTCTTACTGGAAGAAGAGAGAATGTTACTTAACAATATTGATTAAGCTTCTACTCTTCAACACTCTCTATATACTCAACCAAAATCACTTCACACGAACCCGAACCTTACCCCCGCGTGTAGTAGAACTCTGCCAGATCCATCCATCTTTGGCTTGCACGCGAATGAGACTATCTTTGTTAGAAATAATCATGCCTTTTTTTAAATGATCAAGCTTGTTTTCTACATCTTTTGTAGCTGGAATCATATCCATATTGTCTAATAATTTGATATTCCCCCATAGTGAGGTCAATATTTGATTCGACTTCAGTTTGGATAGGATCTAGATTGGCTTTCAATCCTGGTCCAAGTCGGACTTCACTATTAGGCCACATCCAAAAAACAAAAATGACTACTACTGCAATAATTAACTTTTGTTTGTTCACTAGTATACCCACAATGTTTTAAAAAGAACTTAGTCAATGAGAATCTAACGCTTCACGCCCATTTTCCAAATATGCGTGAACTTTTCAACCTGCTCTTTCCCGTGAAAGACCTTCACGCTGATACGAATAATATAAACTCCAGTGCCTACTTTTCTACCATCTTGAGCTAGTTGATTCCAACCAATATAAGGTGTGCCCTGCTCATCAGAACAATCTCCATTAAAGATGTCATCAGTGCATCCGACTTTACCTTGACTCTGCACTATAAATCCGCCAAGATGACTAAACACTTCCGAAGTCCATTTAAAGTACAGCTCTTTTTTATCTAACGCACTATCTACTAATAACATTCGTCCCATATTTAAATTAACTGAAGCCCCTGCATACTGAGTACTTCTGAAATTATTTTTAAGTGTCGCCTCAGGGTGAACCAAAAATAATTGCCAAGGGTCTTTCCCTTTACTCCATTCACTTAACTCATCAACTTGATTAATAAGGTTTAATGTTTTGATACTGAGTTTGAGTTTCTGTTTTCCAATAATTATCTGAAAAGGATTATTAGGGTGTACTAAATTACCCGAGAGATCTTTTACAGAAACCTGACTCAGTCCATTAGGCTCCATAGATTGAACATCGATGCGAAGTGAATCACCTATCTCCACGACCGCCTTTGAATTAAAACTCATCCGACTCACCATTCCTTTTCTTAACCATTTATGGCGAGTGGATTCGACAATTCTATCATCATCATTCTTAAACTCATAGAGATTCAAAGGAGGACTTTCACCTGATATTTCTATAAATTCAGACAAATAAATAAGTAGGTGATTATTAATGAAATTGGAAAGCAATTCACCATAAAGCACAACAGGACCTACTTTATCGATGATCAGGTGCTCTATCACAACACGCTCGCCTTCTACATAATAAATAAACTCACTCGTGGCAAAAGCCGGTGCATCGAATTGATTACCTGTATATATTTCTGAAGTAAAATCAATACCACCTAATTTGCTAGAATACTCTCCAGTGATAAACTCATCCCACGAAACGAATGTCGTCTCTTCACCCCAGTTGATCATAACTGTATCTGGGTAAATTTCAACACCATCTACATGAGTGAATTTTAACTTCAAACTATCAGCAATACCATTACCATCTGAATCATAGATAGCAGCGAAGTCTGGAACACTCACCATGATGTCTTCAAATTTGGATGAGTTGTCCTCCTCACTTGTGAAAAAGCTTTGAGTCTCTCCTTGGACTGTCCCATTGGCGTTTGTTGCCCAGGCTAGGAAATAATATTTTGTTCCAGAGGTTAAACCTGTTATACCATAACTAAATTCTCCACTACTGCCGCTCACTGTCACTTTACTTGTAGGAGTATTAGTGGTCCCCCAAAGAACCCCCCGTGATGTTACAGTAGATCCACCATCACTGATAACATTGCCTCCTAGAGTCGCCGAATTTGAACTCATGCTTGTTGTTAGAGTCGTTTTCACATTAGGAGTAATAGATTCGTCACAATCGGGGGCTTGTATAGAAGCATCGTAGCTATTTCCACTAGCTTGTCCACTTGGCCCTACTATCAATGGTACACCATTATCGTCCACTAATCCTGAAAGGGAGTTATTTGTTAGGTCTGCCCATTTAAAGGCTCCTGCTCCTTCTATGGCATCAGGGCATCCATCGTCATCACTATCAAGATCAAAGTAATCAGCAATACCATCACCATCACTATCAGAAGAAGATACACCTGTATTGCTTGTAGATAGTTTAGAAACTCTCACATTATCGAATGCCTGGTAGTTACCAAGATGAAACCGAATATAGTAGTCTCCCGGTTCAAGTGTCGCACTTACTGTTGCTGTCTGCCAAACTTGATCACGATCAGACCAGTCACTTACCATCGAAGGTGATGTGGTAATTTCAGGAGATTGTGCTATTAATGTAGTGCCGTCAGATCCAAAGATCTGTAGGCGGGTTTTTTCCTCTAGGGTAGACCAAGGGGCAAAATCAATTTCCACAGTGATCATTAATGGAGCGTCAATACTATACAGTCTGCTGAATGTTGCGGAACCACTAATTTCTACATATTGCTCTCCATTTGACGCTATTTGAGCAACCTGTGCATTACCATATGGAGGATGGATAAGGTTTATTTGTCCACCCCCTGAAGACAGGCTCCACCCCTGGAATTCTGCACCAAAAAAGTTGTTGCCAGCTCCGACAACCGGTGTTTCAAAATCCCAAGATGCGTTTATATCTAATCCCTCTTCTGTATCCAGAATTCCATCGTTATCGTCATCGAGATCTATAGAATTAATGACACCATCCCCGTCATGGTCATCGCCTGAACCCGCTGAAGTAGTGAAACTCTTCACTGTTCCATGAGTCGTCCCTAGGCTATTGGTAGCCCATGAGCGATAATAATATAACGTACCTGGAGACAGACTAACAAGACTCGTTGTGAAAACTCCGGTACCTGAGCCAATTGTGATGCTTGTTGTGGGGTCCGGCGTTCTACCCCATTTGATGCCTCGAGAAGTCACGGTGGCTCCATTTGCATTTGTAACATT
>CAWVXU010000123.1:0-4079 GCA_963934255.1 uncultured Fibrobacterales bacterium | reverse complement strand
CGCTCTTGGTCTCGCTCCCAATAGAATCTTTCTTTAACAGTCACCCCAGATTCCAATTGAGCATCTGTCTTCCAAAAAATTGACTTTTTAGCAGGCTCCAACTGTACAACTCTGTACCCATCACCAGTATTATTGTCTGTAGCAGACAATACATTAATCACAATAGGGAATTCAAGACCCTTAGAGGCATGCATCGTCATAAACTGTATGCTGGCTCGATCACTTTCTAAGGAGTAAAGGTTTTGATCTTGAGATGTTTTTAAATCTTCATTATAAAAAGCTCTTAACTTCAGTTCTAAGTCATTCCAAGTTCCTTTATTTGATGCGAGGTAATCAATCATCCACTCCATCACCTGGTGGAAATCCGCAATCACTCGGTCTGAATCTTCATCGTTAATCGCGATATAATTCATTACTTGTGATTCACGGATGATAGACTCAAATAAAGTACCCCATTGAGACTTCTTCAGTAACGCTCTCCATGTATCTAACTTTACCAAAGCAGCCTGGATAGTAGAATGCTTAGACCAATTTTCAGAATCAGAAAGTACTTCTGGACTAACCCTAAGGAACCATGTTAAGAATGATTTCTTTACTTCTTGTGACAAAGTTTGGCTCGAGCTCAAGCCTTCCATTAACAGAATCCATTGGAAAGCTGCTTTTGATTGGAAGACACCTTCTTCTTTGTAAATAGCGCATGGAAGTCCGAACCTTTCAAGCTCCTCACGGATTTCTCTTGATCTCGCTCTAGCTTGATAAAGAACCGCAATTTGATTCGGCTGAATAGGTGCTTTCGTATTTTTGGATTTTAGGATCAAATCAAATACATGAGAAGCTACCTTTTGAGCATAAGACCTGTACATTTGGCCGGTATACTCCGCCTCCACATTTACATAAAAATTCGATGAATTACCTTGGAGGTAATCTTGATACTCTTCAGGTGTCCAAAAGTTTTCTTCTGATTTAAATATTTTCTTAAAAGCTTCGGAGGGCTCATTTTCAAAACCTGATTTAACCGGAGAATAATCCTCCTGTTCCTCTGAGTATTTAAAGAAATTTTCTGTTTCAGTTTTGGCAGAAAAAAGTTGATTGTATGACTGAATCATTTGAGGTGTAGAGCGGTAGTTTGAAACCAGATTGTGGGCCGGTTCCCTTTTTTCAGCAATTTCCTCAAGAGCTGATTTAAAAGTCTCCAAATCTGCTCCACGAAATTTATAAATTGATTGTTTCGAGTCCCCTACGACATATAATACATGATCTTGAGAGTCTAAAAATACTTGTTTAAAAATACCCCATTGCTTAGCATCGGTGTCTTGGAACTCATCAATAATTCCATATCGGTATACTTCTTTGAGTTTCTTTTTGAGGGGGCTGCCCTCTGCGTTCACGGCTTCAGAGACAAGGCGAATCATATCATCAAACGAAATTTTACCTTGTAGGGTCTTTTTCTTAGCCCATGACTTGGCGATTTGACTTGCGGTGAAGGTGATGGCGTAAGGTTTGTGGTAGTCACTAGGTTTCATATTTGAAACAGCAGATATTCTTTTTTTGAAATAGGCACCTTTTCCAGCAGTTAATGACACTCCCTCTTTAATTATTGGGTGCAAACAATCTGTATCCCATTTCTTAAATTTAGCTGATGCGGAAGGGAAAGAATTACTTAATAATAATTCCCACCACTGCTCTTCATTACAACGAGAGTGTTGAGATAGTAACAATTTAAAGTAATCAATTCCTTTAGGCGGATTAGAGTCTGAGCTAAGAACTTGAATCATTTTGGTAATATTTGGAATGTACTCGACAAAACTTTCGTAATGTTTCAATTTCATTTTTCTAACGATTTCACCCTTAGAATCTTTATAATTGATCAACTTCTCACAAAACTCATCGAAACTCTCAGCTTCCAAACCCTCTGGACTCTCCAAAGTACCTGATATGAATTCCTTAGCTAATTTCAAAACAACTTGCTCTTGTGTTATCAAGTAGGACGTCAGTTCATTCCAAAGAGCCGCTTTAATACCTTCCTCAGCAACAAAGGAATCCTTACGTAAAAATGTTCGCAGTTCTGATTTCAAACCATCATCATCTTGAATTAATTCTAGGCCAAAATTGGATTTAGATTCAAATGCAAAAGTCTTCAGGACCTTAAGACAAAATCCATGTATGGTTGAGATATTTGCTTGATCAATTTTGTTTAGATTCTCTTCAAGATGTAGAATATCAGCAAGTAGAGAATGATCCTCTGGAGTTAGTTTATGTTCTTTGTAAAACTCTGCAATTGTTTTCTCGAGTATTTCCCTCACTCGCTCTTTTAACTCACCCGCAGCTTTATCAGTATAGGTAACTAAGACTAATTCATCTATAGACATTCTAGTGTTTGAACCGACTAAATCTTCGGGTGTTGCTAGGAGAAGTTTTAGGACAATTCTCTCTAAAGTAAAAGTCTTGCCAGTACCAGCACTTGCCTCAATAGCTCGACTTTCTTTCAATTTAACAAAGTCAAACTCTTTTAATAAATCTACCATTACTCGTCCCCTCCTACGAAGAAGGCTTTAAATCTTCTCTCTACGATTTCAAAAATTTCCTCAGGTACATGATAATTTATTGAGTTGACCATTTCTGTTTTTTGATAATACCCCGACCTGTCACCTTCTAGTATTTCTATAAAACTGTCTTGTGTGATTTTATCCGCTGTAAAGTTTATCATTGGCTTCTTGTCTATTAACTTATTCAACGTTCCAAATGGAATATGATCTGTATACTTTGAATTATTAATATCCTCTAAGATCATTTCGAACCACTTTAATGCCTCTCCTGACTTGACGATCATTGTTTCCAGCTTAGCAACTTTATCAAATCCAAAATGTTGAATCCGTATGTCACCCTCATAAAAAGTAGCCACATACATCGCACTCAACCAAAGATCTAACATGTGACGATTACCGGCCCCTGTTTTGGAGGTATTGGCTTTAAAGATCGTAAGAAATTCTCCACACATCACCATCTGTGGACAATCAAACTGAAGCTCTTGCTTGTCTTTTGTTTTCACACTTGGTTTGAAATCAAAATCTGTAACTCTAGTAGTGTTTTCAGAATAGGTTGCAACCAACTTATTCAAAACTAGACTAAGCTCTTCTTTAAAAGCCTTGACTTGACGTGTTTGAAATTTACCTTCGGGTAATTCACCTTTTTGAATTTGACTCGCAAGAGCAGCCTCCACTTCAGTCTTGACATAAGCTTCAATATCACCATCATACTTTCGGCCAGCAGTCAG
The DNA here is from genome assembly GCA_963934255.1 of uncultured Fibrobacterales bacterium. Classification (GTDB taxonomy): domain Bacteria; phylum Fibrobacterota; class Fibrobacteria; order Fibrobacterales; family CAWVXU01; genus CAWVXU01. The sequence goes on along the minus strand of CAWVXU010000123.1, from coordinate 805 downwards.
CTCTTCCATAAAGACATCTAAGAATCTATTCACAATTTCACTAGTTATAAAAGAAGCTTCTAAACTATTTAAACTATAGGGACTCTCCGCATGTATCCCCACATCAGTAGAATCGTCATCATACAACCCTAATTGTTTCTGAACTTGAAAATCAAGTGGGGAATCAAGGAAACTTTTGATATAAGATTTTTTAATCACATTAGGAATCTGTTTCTCGAATACTCCCTCATCTATTTTAGGGGCTGTGAATTCCCAATAAGCCAAATCACGAGGCGCCCAAACACGCCAATCTACATCTGAGTCAACTGAATCAGGCATCCAATTATCTATTAATCTTTTATCACGGGCGAGAAGTGATATTTCTTTTGTATGAATTGCAAATTTACGAACTTCTAAATATGATTTTAATTCCAACAACACACTTGATGGTTGTAACTTTTCATCTTTTTGAATATTTCTAGCTAGATAACTAAAAATCAACTTTTCCTTAGCTTGCAACAACAACTCTAAGAATGCGAGCTTATTATTATCCACAGAGTGATGATCACCTAAGATTTTCACACTACTAAGTAGATCAATTGCAGATGGATTAATAGCACCAGGAAAGTCCCCGGCATTCATACCGGCGACGAAGAGCACTCTATAAGGTAAAACTTGAGCATGGGTGAGTGTCCCAAAAACCACATGGCCGGCCTTTGCATCATTGCGACCAGGAATGTCGCCTTCCAGGTTCGCCTTAAGCCATGAGGTATATTCAACAAGCTGAGTAGATTCAGATTGTTCGGCGAACTGACTCAGGCGAATC
>CAWVXU010000122.1:0-4166 GCA_963934255.1 uncultured Fibrobacterales bacterium | reverse complement strand
CCGTGACCGCAAGCGATGGCGCCTTCTCAAATAATGCCACAATTACAGTGAATGTAACCAATGTAAATGAAACTCCAGTTGCTAGTAATGCAACATACTCAATTAATGAAGATGGAGTTTGGAGCGGAGTCCACACCTACTATCAAGCCACTGACGTTGATGCCGGAACTACATTCATCTATACTCTTGCAGATAGTAGCGTGTTTGGAATCAACCAAAGCACTGGTCTTGTGACTCTCAAAGGTAGGCTTGATTTTGAGACAACTACGAGCTATGCTTTGACCGTGACCGCAAGCGATGGCGCCTTCTCAAATAATGCCACAATTACAGTGAATGTGACCAATGTGAATGAAACTCCAGTTGCTAGTAATGCAACATACTCAATTAATGAAGATGGAGCTTGGAGCGGAGCCCACACCTATGATCAAGCAACTGATGTAGATGTCGGAACGAATTTTATTTACACTCTCACCGACAGTAGCCTCTTTGGAATCAACCAAAGCTCAGGACTTTTGACTTTAAAGGGACTTCTTGATTTTGAAACAACTACTAGCTATGCGCTCACGGTTACTGCAAGCGATGGCGCACTCAGTACAGCGGCCTTGATTACCGTCAATGTAACCAATGTCAATGAAGCCCCCATCATGACAATAGACAATCTCACGATAGACGAAAACTCTCTTGCAGGAACAAAGGTTGGTGGGACGATCAGTGCTCTTGATGAAGAGAATGATGTGATAACATGGGAACTGCCAGAAGATATTAATACTGACAATATACTTTTTAACATAGACCCCCTTACAGGTGCGCTCACACTGAAACAAGACTCTACCATCAATTACGAAACAACAGAAAAATTAAGTGTTTTGATCATTGCCAAAGATGAGTTTTTGTCAACGAGTCAAGTCGTAGAGATTACTGTTGGAGATGTCAATGACGCACCAATTATAGAAGATCAAACTATCAACCTTTATGAAAATGCACCCACTGGAGTCGTACTCGATACAATCACAGCTGTCGATGAGGATGGGTCAGACAATCTTAGGTATTCTGTTATATCTGATAATGACATATTTAATGTGAATACCGTTAGTGGTGAAATCAGCATTAAAAATGGTGAGAGTCTTGATTTTGAAACACAGGATACTTACACACTTGAGATTAAAGTGAATGATGGTGAGTTTTCTGATACTGCACAAGTCACTATAAATATTGATAACGTCATTGAATACGCCAATATTGAATTAGTTGAAATTTTTGACGATAATGGCCGTAATACCAATATCGATAATTTTTATACATCTACGGATTTAATCAATGTTGTTGTGAATAAAGACGGGATAATTGATACAGTTAAATATGCAGTTGATGAGGGATTGAATAGATTGACAATCTCTAATAATGATCCGACTAAAGATGTCCATGAAGAGATAAAAGTGAAGGTATCGGTCTCTACTGTTATCCCGGAACTAAAAATCATCACAACAGATTCAGTCCCCGTCGATGATAAAGGAACTATGTATGTTAACAATCTAGAGACCGATAGTGTCTGGGTGAAAATCAGATATATAAATAAAAACTTTAAGACCGTTTCTTACGATAGTCTCATCGCTATTGAAACCTTTATTGAAGAGGGAAAAAAGAAAACTCTCCCTGTTATTTATGAGGATATATTTGGAAATAAAGATACAATTGCAGTTGTTGTTATTTTAGATACTACTGCTCCTTCTATTGAGATTACAAGCCCTGAGCATAGATCTAAAACAAAATATTTAGAAACTAAAGTAGAGTGGACTGTTATTGACAATCAAGATACGCTCTTGTTCAATGACAAGGAAGTATTATCAAGTGGCTACTTTGCTATTAATCGAAGTTATACTGATTTTGCTGGTAATACAGTATCTGACCGAAATATTATTGACGTTAATGCTGGCGATATCAAATCCAAAGTTAAAATATTAAATTCCATAGTCCGTCAAAAGACTGATGACCAAATTATTGAGTACTTTGAAGTACGAAATCGAGATTCCGACCCCGCTTTTGATAACTTTAATATTGATACAGATCAGGATGGGATTCCAGATCGGGAAATTGCAAATATTTCTATTATACTTCCAACCACATCAGAATCAAATTCAGGAAAAGTTAAACTCATTGAAATGGCTGTTCAAACAGAAATTGGATTAATAGAGAGAACTGAATTTGAAGAATTTGAAGTCGATAAAAATGAATCACGATTTGGTCTTGAAATTGAAGTATTCTTTCCTCTTAATGGTGGTGTAAATACAAATAGTGAAGCTCGTGCGGGTGTCATTCCAGAAAACTATTTCAATGAGGTTGCAGAAGATCTTGGTTGGTTGGATGACATCACAGGAACACACGAAGAAGCAATCAGAGACTCAATTCGAGTGCTTTGTGATGGCGACACAACAATATGGAAATTAAGAGTCAATATGATTAAATTCCACATATTTGATCAATTGGGACAATATGTTGGTAAAATGAATTTTGGCGGTTTTGATATTGTGGACCCACGCCTCCAAGATGATAAAGGTCGAGTGACTCTTCAATTAGATCTACCTCAGTTAAAGACTGGTTTCAAGTCTGAAGCAGGCCAGAGATGGGGAAGCGGTGTATATATCATGAATGGTTTAGTGAAATCTTCAGCTACTCCTAAGCCGTGCCTCGAACACATCAAAACTTTAAATAAGCGAGTATCTTCGACGACTATACTGAAAAAAATCGGGTACAAGAGGACGCCATTTTAGTGCTTTCAAATTGAGTTTGATTTGAGCCGAAACTTATATCAAAGAATAAGGTTGAAACGTCAAAACCTCACATGAGGTGGATATGATAGTTAAAACAAGTCTTATTTTATTTTTGCTTGGTATGGTCATTTGGCCCATACCCTCAGTTCATCTTCTTCAATTAAGACAATCTATCCCGACCAAAGTCTATCATTCATGGAATGATTCCATCCTCCAGGTTCATTTCAAAGCGATGCCCATCAGAGAGGTAGCCCAAACTCTTTCTCAAACCTATGGTATGAACCTTCTGGTTGAAGAAGGTGTAGAAGCACAGATCTCTCTCAATCTAGATCGTATCGGGCTGATAGATGGGCTCAAGGCGATGGCCAAAGTCCACAAATTAGAACTGAGTTGGGAGAACGGTGTCTTTTATCTTAGACCCACAGCCGAGAAGTTTCACCAACGCATCGTGGTCGCCAAGCGCCTAGCCCCGATGGATCTTGATGTTTCAAATCAAGAAGTTCAAGGTTTTATTAGAGATTTCGGCAAAAAAACGGGGATCCAAGTTCTGGCCTCCAAAGAGATTGAGGGTAAAATTAGTGGGTATTGGAACCAACAAGACCCACTTTCGGCATTTAGAAGTTTGATGGATGCTCATGGATATCATCTCAAACGCAGCGGGGAGTTTTGGATTGTCTTTGCCGCCGAAGACACCCAAGACACCAAGACTAAGCGGTCGCCTTCAAGTCGTGGTTCTGGTCAAATGGATGTGATTTTTAGTAATGAGAAGCTCTCGCTTAATCTTCAAGAAGTCAGCCTCAAAGATGTACTTCGTAAGATTGCTGAAGAAGCTAGTCTCAATATGATTTTTTATGGTGATGTAAATGAGCGAATCAATGCTCGTATTGAGAAGGCTTCTATCCACGAGACATTTGCTTCCTTACTTCGTGGGACTCGCTATACTTATCAGATTGCTGATGATGGTATTATCCTCGTCGGACTCAAAGACCCTAAGTCACCGGCTGGAAAAATCCTGACTACTTATGAAATTTATCCTCTGCATCATATCAAAGCTGATGAAGTGATGAAAATTTTACCACATAGTATATCTCAGGGTGAGGTCATTGTGATTAAAGAACAAAATGCTATTCTCATGACAGGGACTTTGTCTGAGATTCAAAATATTAAAGGATACCTTAAGATTGTCGATGCTCCAGCGCCGCAAGTTTTACTCGAAGTCATCTTAGTGGAATATTCTAGAGGCAATGATATGGAGTATGGAGTCAAACTAGGTGATAATGCTAGCTCAGTCAACCAAAGCCCCGAGCTTGGAATTAAATTTGCCCAAGATGGCAAGAAGTGGGTAGGTAGAAATGTCCAATTGGAGTCTGGTGTTGGAGTTTTACCCAATGACTTTAT
>CAWVXU010000121.1:0-4168 GCA_963934255.1 uncultured Fibrobacterales bacterium | reverse complement strand
ATCAAGGTGGAGTATTTATATGGCCCATCATTCTCACATCTCTATGGGCATTTACACTTGTCATAGAGAGACTCATTTATTTCAAGTCACACACATCAGCCTACCAAACCGAGTCCAAGAAATACTTCGAATTTCTCAAACTCAACGGTCTTCAAAAAACCTTTGAAATGCTAAATAAAGAGAAGGGCCTTGTTGCAAGTATCATGCGTGAAGCGTGGGATCCGACTCACAAAACAATCTCTACTGCAGAGCGTGGTGTTGAAGAAGTTCTTCACCAAAACCAACCTAGCCTAGACAAACACATCAATACCATCGCAACTCTTGCAGGTATTGAACCTCTACTTGGTCTACTAGGGACGATCACTGGTATGATCGCTGTGTTTAGTGTTATTACTGCTGAGGGTGGCTCTGTTGATAGCTCAAGTCTAGCTGGTGGGATTAGTGAAGCGATGATTACGACCCAAGCTGGTCTTGTGGCAGCCGTTCCAATATTGCTATGTCACAACTTTATTCGCAATCGATTCAAATCTGTTATGGCTGTACTCCAAGCTATTTGTGCTAAGTCTCTTAAGGAATTAGAACGTCATGGCACTTAATAATTTCTTTTCACAGCAAGAAGAAGCCCTACCTGAAATATCGCTCTCACCCATGATTGATATGGTATTTTTACTTTTGCTTTTCTTTATTGTGACCACCACATTTAATCGTGATGAAGCTATTGAGATCAAAAAGACTGAAGCCAAATCAGCAGCAATTATCGATCGCGAAAAGGTGAAAATATTGATTGATTCAGCTGGGCAATATTGGATTGAGGAAGATATTCTTGAGCTTGAAGATTTAGTACCTAAGATTCAACAATGGAACCAAACCAATCCTACTGGGGCTATTTTATTAGTACCTGACAAACGCGGTAAAATGGATTCTTTTGTAAAACTACTTGATGCACTTAATTTCGCCAATATCCGCAACTTTGCAATTGCCACAACACAACCTGAAGCCAAGAAGTAGCTGAAGGTTCATTCGTGAAAAAAAACAACACTCCTGTTAAAAGCTCAATAAATGAAGGTAAATTAAATTTTACCGAATCACAAAGTTCAAAACGAACATTGTGGGCATTCCTCATTGCTGTACTTTTACACGTTGCTATTGGTATGTCCACAACGATGATGAATGAAGCAGCCGAACCTATAATTAAAGAAGAAGATAATTCAGTCGAAATAGAAATGATTGAACTTCCACCAGAGCCGGAAATCCCCGAAGAAATTGAACCGGAGCCAGAACCTGAACCACCACCTCCAGAACCGGAGCCTGAAGAACCGCCTCCTCCAGAAGAACCACCACCAGAGCCTGAGCCTCCTGAAGAACTCCCTATTGAAGAAGATACTCCACCCGAAGAGGTAGCGCCTGCTGATGCTATCGTTGAAGAAGTTACTAAGGTGGTAACCAAACGACCTCCTCCACCGAAAGTTAAAGCCAAACCAAGACCTGCTCCTTTTGTTATGCCGAAAAAAGCACCTAGCCGGTTTTGGACTTCTGTGGGTGTGACTAATCAAAGTGGCAGACTCAAGGATTCTGAAGAAAAACCTTATGGATGTAAAAAGTTTCCAAATGTCGCTAAAGGCGGAGGTGTTCGAAATCGGAGTTTAGAACCTATCGTACGAATGAAGGTGGCTATTGACGCACAGGGTAATGTTCAAGATTTTAAAGTGATTAAACACGAAGATGATTGGAATAATGAATTTATCCTTCAGGTACGTCACATCATCAAATCTTGTCGTTTTGAACCCAAAGAAGTTGATGGTAAAAAAGTCCCGACCTGGGTTGTTCGCGAAGAGCAGTTTGAAATCACACCGTTTAGGTAATTCGAATGGCTTTTCTTTGAGCCATCATATATCCAGTATGTAGACCTTCATGAAAAAAATTAAACGCCAAGCACGACTCAAAGTCTGAGATAACAACACCCGTAGAAGTACTAAAGGGTTTGAATGTTTTAAACTTTTGATTCACTCTATCATCTAGGGTTTGGTTCAAGGACTCTAAAATAAATGAACGTAGATATTTAATGTCTGGTGTACCACTCCATTGAATTGGCGAAGTTCCTTGTGTAAAAAAATTCATCTGGCTTTTATCCATCGGTACCTCAAGACTGCATAATTTATAATGCAAAACTTGTTGAATATTTAGAATGTGACCTAAATTCCATAGCATTGAGTTATTAAAACCTTCTGGGGCTAAGAGCAATTCTTCATCAGAAAGCTTATCCACCATTTTGGCCAGAATTATCCGAGTCGTTTTCCACATTTCTAAATCAAACATTGATCATCCCCACACAATATAACTAGCTACACTTGAGCTAAACCACTAATTAAGGTTCAAGATGAATTAAGGTATCTGAGTCTTTTTTAAAGACTCTATAAAAACATGAGCGCCTGGCTTGAGACGATTTATTTTTAGTATGACAAGCACCACTACCGAGTGGTTTGACTTTATAGATCAATGCATCTTGATCACAATCCACCAAAATTTCGACTAATTCTAATAAATCACCCGAGGTCTTACCTTTAGTCCAAAGCTCTTCTCTTGAGGTTGACCAAAAGGTCGCATAACCCGAATCAAGCGTCTCAGCCAAAGCTTCTTGATTTACATAGCCCAACATCAACACTTGGCCGTTCAGTGCGTCTTGAGTGATGCAAGGAATTAATCCGCCTCGTTTCTCAAAATGAGGCCTAAGTTCGAGAGTTTCTTCAATATCTGACATGACAATACCTTTAGAGTGCAGTTGGAAAAATTAAATGCACTTAAGCAAGTTATAACGCATTTTATTTACTTAATTAATTTACAAAATCTCAGTCTATCAAATAGAACTAATTAATAAATTATATCAAAATATAAGAAGCACTAAAATTAGAGATCTGCGATATATAATAATTGAATAATCGAAACTAGCCTAACAAGAGGTTTATGTGCAAGTCTAATTATTGATTTTTTTCTTTATTAGTCAAGCTTGTTAACCTCTATTGAGATAACTAATTTAAGGCAAAACACAAGGACTTTATATGCACCGGACCAGACCTCTATTTATTACCTGCTCATTATTATTATCCTTGCTCATTTTATCAGCTTGTTCCTCGTTAAGTCTAAATAAACCTCATAATATTATCTCATTGGACTATTTCAAACCCAAATTACTTAACGATAGTATCACTTGTGGTCAGAATAAAATAATTAGTGCCACCAACCCCTGTCTATTAATAAATGGTCGTACCCAAGTCATGAATGATTCAAACACTAGGAAATTTGATTGGCCTGGTACTGAGTTTAATTTGAAATTTTCAGGAACCTCTATAAGTGTCGTGATGAGTGGTTCACAAACTTATTTTGATGTTTATATTAATGGCAATAAAGTCAATCAAACAAACCTAAACTTAATGAATAAGACCACCCAAGCTTTTAAATCAGAAAATTTATTTAAGATGCCGACAAAGGAATTTTTGAAGCCCAGTTTTGAACTAACATTGGGAAAAAATCTTTATAAATTAACTCCAAAATTGAATAAAGGCATACACACTCTTCGACTTATTAAAAGAAATGAAACAATATCAAATCCTTCTCAGATTCACGGATTTATCATTGACTCACTAGCCACCTTGATGCCACTGAAACCCAAAAAATTTAACCTTGAATTTATTGGTGATTCCTATACTGTAGGATATGGTAATACTTCACCCATGGAAAGACTTCGAGGAAATATTGATGGATTTGATCAAGACCCTACTTCAAGAAACTGCACAGATAAAGAATTGTCACTCTATACTAATTCTTCTTTAAACTATGCAACACAATTATCGCATCAACTCAATGCATCTTATCAAATAAATTCTATTTCTGGGATAGGAGTGGCTAGAAATTATAACGGAAGCAAATCACTTGAACCACTCATAAATTATTATAACCAAAGTGTTATTTCAGATAGAACATCTAATTATGATGATGATTTTAAACCAGATGTAATTATTATAGCATTAGGTACCAATGATTTTTCTACTGTATTACAAGATCATGAAATTGCAAAATACCCAACTCGTGAAGCTTTATATAGAGACTTCCAAAAAAAATATATTTTATTTATAGGAATGTTAAGAACTAAATATCCTGGTGTTCAATTTCT
>CAWVXU010000120.1:0-4282 GCA_963934255.1 uncultured Fibrobacterales bacterium | reverse complement strand
CGAAGGTTTTAGGCAGCCAAATCTAATTGGTGATGAGGTGCCGATATTGTAGGGCTTGATTGAGAGTAAGGGTTTTGAGCGACGATTTCTTGAGAAGTCATTCCTGCAACCTGTTCTTCTAGTGTAGGTTCTGAATTCATATTTTCTAAAATCGCATCAAATTTAGACATAGCAGATTCATAAGTCTCATTGAAGAGTTTGCCAGATTCACCAGGGATGTTTCCAAGAACTTCTTTGGCTTGGGCAAAGCCTTCCATCACAGCATTACGGATTTCATTTAAAAATTCAGGGTCAGCGTCTTCTCCCGCAAATGACATAGCAAAATCAACGATACGTTGGCTGGTATTTTCTGCATTCCAGTTTTCAGGCACTTCGGCAGCTTCAACTCCTTCGTCCACTTGATAAAGTACGTGATCGTTGGCAAATTCACCTTGTAGGATGGCCTTGGTGGCTGGGTCGACTGAATCTAGGATGGTATCGAGAAGTTTTCTACGGATTTGGGCTTGAAACTCATCTAGTTGGTCTTTAAATGTGTTTACCGGATTATTCTCAGCTTCATCTGTTTCTTTCATATCATTATGTGAGTGTTTTTGGGGTCCGACTTTTTCACCATAATCAGTCATTAGCTTATCTTCTTTAGGCCCTAGATACTCATCTCCATCAATATTCTTATTGGTGTGACTTTTTGATGGGTTTGCTTGATCAGCGCGAGTGTAATTGTCTGTTGTTGGAGTCCTACTTGGAACTGTTGACGCCTGGTTATTTAAAGAATGAATATTCATGATGAACCTACTTTTCTGTTGCCTATACTTCTATTTCGGATTTGCTAAGAAACTACTTGAGGTTTTTCTTTAAGTTTTTCTTCAGTCTTTAATTTAATTGACATAAGGGTGATTTTTTTACCAAACAAGCCTTGAATTTCTTTGATATCTTAATTAACTAGGCTGTTTATTGAATGTTAATAGACGGGGAGGCGATGATGTTGAATCTGTTGATTCATTGTTGATTGAAAAATTATATTTACGCTTGACCTATTTGGTTGAATGATATAGCAACATAAAAACGTTGAATTTGAGCCAAAAAGGACAATAAATTTATTGAGAAAGTACTTGATGCGTTAAATATTCTTTTTTAAACTTAGAGTTGGAGCAGCTGACTGCTTCAAATTAAGTCTTTAAAGAGAGTGTTAATAGTATGTTGAAAGAATGGTCAAGAGAAAGTCTTTGGGTGGCGCTTTGTAGCCGTCTACAGAATTCTGATCAATTTCAGCAATTCCCTTATTTCACGTCTTTCTTGCTTCAAGCTGAAATTCAGAATTTCGAAGAAACTCAAATTACTATTGCTGTTAAAAATGACCTTATTAAAGACTTTATCAAAGAAAACTTTTTTGGAACTCTTGTAGATGAATTATCAATCATTTTAAAAAGACCTGTGTCAGTTCAATTTGAAATAAATAAATCATTCGAACCTAAGATTCCCAAAACACCAAATATTTATGATGTGCAAGTCGGAAGTCCGTCATCTCAGCTCCAGGAGACGGAATTAAATAAATCAGCAAAGCTTGAAGCCCATGCTAAATTTGGTGTCTATGTTGCTCCAACTGCGGAAGAACAATTTCTCAAAGGGAAAACACTCAAAAAGCAGCTCCTTGATGGAAATATTAAAGCAGATCTCAATTTTGATTTATTTGTTCAGGGCAGTTCCAATCAAAATGTCTACACAGCCTCGATGAATGTTGCTGACCGTCCTGGTCAGTCTGTCGCAAACCCGTTAATTATTTTTGGTCCAACTGGACTTGGTAAGACCCACTTATTGCATGCCATTGGAAATTACTCTTTAGATAACGAAACATGCAAGCGCGCTTCTTATATTACTTCCGAAGAGTTACTTAATCACTTTGTTTCTTCTATTGGGTCCGGCAATTTAAATCCACTAATGAAGTATGCGGATTTAGATCTTCTTCTTATTGATGATATTCAATTTATCGCACGTGGTAAAGAGACTCAAGTTCACTTAATGGAATTGATACAAATATTAGTTCAAAGAGGCAAACAAATTGTCATCTCTTGTGATCAATCGCCGAGTGATGTGCGTTGTGTTAAGAACTCTCGATTGCATCAAGGACTCATTCGTCACTTTGATCAAGGTATAACAATCGATGTGGAGCGTCCAGATCAGTCCACCCGATATGAAATTCTCAAACAAAAAGCTGAACAAGCTGCTGGTCGACAAGATTATTTCCCTAGTGAAGTTATTGAATTTATTTCTCAAAGATACACATCTAATGTACGTGAACTTGAAGGTATAATTCTCAAATTATTTGCATATAAGAACATAATGAAAAGAGAAATCTCTTTAGATGTTGCAAGAGTTATTCTAGGTGATGTACGTCGTAATTTACATCGCAAAATTTCTGTCGACAATATTCTTGAGTTAGTCGCCAATGAATACAAAATGACTCCTGCTCTCATTATATCTCAATCACGTAAAAAAGAAGTGATGGTGCCTCGTAAAGTGGCGATGTACCTAGCCCGAGCTCTAACGGATAATAGTTTACATACCATTGGTCTTCATTTTAATAAAGACTATTCTACTGTACAGTATTGTGTGCGTGCTTTGATGAAATCTCTCGTTAGAAACCCTCAACTCAATACTCAAGTTGAAAACCTCAAAGCTCAGCTTCGTCAAGGTTCTTAAACTTCGACATCTATTCCTCAATAACACTTTAAATCTTTGTATTTTTGCTGAAATCCTTTCAATTTGAGGTTCAAGTGGAAAATTCAATGAATATATCCAATCTTATATTTGGCTCTGGCCTTTATGCCACCATCATTCTCACCATATTAGCCATGATGTCTTTGGTGGTTTGGGGTATTATTTTGCTCAAGGTGAAGTACTATAGAGGGATACGAAGTAAGACCAAGCGCTTTGCAAAGGATTTTGATAAGATCATACACTTCCACGAAATGGGAGCATTGTTAACTAAGCACAAGAGAGGTCCCTTGGTTGTAGTGTCAACAAATGTACTCAGCGAAGCGGCTCAAATGTCTCGATTTGTAAGTTACGATTCTATACATCATCGTGCATCTCTACTTGAAGAAGCGATTCAGCGAAGTGTCGAAACTCATAAAATAGAAGAAGAGAGGCTCTTAACCTTTCTTGCTATGACGTCATCTTTGGCTCCATTTTTAGGCTTGCTTGGAACTGTCTGGGGGATTATGACTTCGTTTTTCGAAATTGGTGCTCAAGGTTCGGCTGAATTAAGTGTAGTGGCTCCTGGCATTGCAGCGGCTCTTGTTACCACTATAGGTGGTTTGATTGTTGCCATACCTGCAGCGGCAGCGTATAATTTTTTCGTAGCAAGAAACAATAAAAATGAAGTTCACTATTATAATTTTGGATCACATTTATTGACACTATTTAAACGTGGTGATTTACAGGCGCTTGAAAAAACAGAGGAAAGCGTATGAGACGCCGGTCTCCCAAAAAGAAACTCAATCAAGAGCTCAATGTCACCAATCTAGTCGATGTGACTTTTGCCATCCTTGTGGTTTTTATGATCACAGCCCCTTTGATGACCAAGGGTATTAAAGTGGATATCCCTAAAACTGAAGCTCCTGCAATGGCAGATCAACAATTACTGCGCGTATCAATTGATAAGGAGGAGAAACTCTTTATCGCCGATCGTGGAGTTAAAATATCTGAATTCAACAAAGTCTTCAAAAACAATTGGGATGGCGAGTCGGCTGTCATAGTAAATTCAGATGCAAAAGTTCCCTATGGCAAAGTGATGAAAGTTGTTTCTCGTATCCAAACTTTAGGAGTGACTAAAGTAGGGTTTTTGACTAAAAACGGAATACTTGAGGAATAGATTGAATCTTCCTGCACCTGATAAACTTGACTTTAAGGTTCAACGCCAGAGTATTTGGCTTGAGTCAGATAAAGAGCTTAATTGGAAGAAGCTTTTTTTGTTTTCTGTCGTTTTTCATGCTTTGGTTTTTCTTGCAATATGGAGTTCAACTTTATTTGAAAGTGAAGATGTGTTGCTACCTCTGCCTCCTATCATGGAGCTTGTAAGTGTTCCGCCTCCACCCAAAATTAAACCCAAAGTGAGAAAACCCCAGCCGCCAGTAGAAGAGGTTGAGCCTGAAATAGAGGTTCCTGATTCTGAGCCAGAGATCCCGCCGGAGCCAGCACCTAAACCACCGAAAAAAAAGCCTACTAAAGTAACCCCTCCTAGTGCACCTGAAACACCAGAGGCTCCTGAAGAACCAAGTCCTCC
>CAWVXU010000119.1:0-4733 GCA_963934255.1 uncultured Fibrobacterales bacterium | reverse complement strand
GCTTCAACAACGGGAGCAGCTTCAGTTAAACGATTCACACATGAAACTTCAACCGATTGAGGGTCCCAAATGTCAATACCAACAAGAACATCAACTCCGCCCGCTAGCCCCGTTATGAAACTCTCTTTCGTAGTGACCATAGACCACTCTCTTGATCCACAATCCTCTGAAGGATTAACAACACTACTAACTTCCCATAAACTATAGGCAGCATTGTGATGCCAATGCTCGACTTTTGCCTTTGGCTCAGAGCTTGAAAGTGAGCCATTTTGAAAATTGACTACCGAACAAGCGTTTAATAATAATACAGCTAATAACGTATAAATTACTCTAGTCATTTGAACACCATACCCTTGCTGTTTTAGGCGTATAGATACCCAAAGTTATTGCACCTAAAAAGCTATTCATAAAGGTAGCTTGTGTTTGCATTTGTTCGACTTTTTTGCTTCCACAAATGTCTTTTACATCAATGTTAGCTTCGCCAACAAGCCCAAAGATAAAGAATGTTTCGCTAGATTCATACTGAGCTCCAGCTGAATTTTTGGGTCCACCATCTGGACGAATTGTTGCTGTTGCACAGCCAACAAAAAAACTTAACAAAATTGCACTTAATAAATATTTCATGTTACCCTTTCTTATTATAGTGTTGATCTTCAAATCACATTAACATTAACATTAAACGTTTTTTATTGAATAATTTTCAAACACCACCGTGTATAATTCAAATTTTAATACAGAGATAACCAACAAATCTCAGTATATCAAAAAAAAGCCACTCCAAACTGGAGTGGCTTTAAAGTATCGAAACTTTAAAAATTTCTATGAACTTAAGCTTTCGCTTTTTTGATCACTTCTGCAAATGCAGCTGGGTCATTCATAGCTAAATCAGCAAGAACCTTACGGTTAAGCTCGATGTTAGCATTTTTAAGCAAGAAAACTAGCTGAGAATAGGAAACCCCATTTTCGCGAGCACCAGCGTTGATACGTGTGATCCATAGACGACGGAATTCACGTTTCTTTAAACGACGGTGAGCGTAGGCGTACTGCCATGCTTTTTGTACTGCTTCTTTAGCAAGACGGTAGTTAGACTTACGACGTCCGTAGTACCCTTTTGCTGCTTTTAAAATCTTTTTGCGGCGCTCTCTAGAGGCGACGCGGTTCTTTGCTCTAGGCATTCGTATCTCCTCTTAAGCTTTAACAAGCATACGTTTAAGGTTTGAAGCTGTTTTGCCAGTGATAGCAGAACCCATGCGAGCTGAGCGTCTCTGGCGGTTAGACATTTTGTGAGGTGTAGTCTTGCGAGTACCCTCTGATTTTACGGTACCATTGGCACGTAAACGGAAGCGTTTTTTCGCTCCCGAGTGTGTTTTCATCTTAGGCATTTTCGTCTCCTGTTTCAGGGTTAGATGCCGGGGTCTGCTTATTAGTTGATGCTTTAGGTACTGCTTTAGGTACTGCTTTTTTTGGTCCAAAAATGAGATGCATTGAGTTGCCTTCCATTCTTGAACGAGTTTCTAATTCACCATCTTCAGCGAGATCTTCGATCATTTGGTCAAGGAGCCTTCTTCCATAGTCCAAATGCGTCATTTCCCGTCCTCTGTATATGAGGGTCACTTTCACTTTAAAGCCTTTTTCAAGGAACTCTTTAGCGTGTGTTACACGATAAGAGTAATCGTTTGAATCCGTCTTAGGATGCAATTTGATTTCTTTAATTTTGATGACATGTTGTTTTGCTTTGGCTTGTTTAGCCTTTTTAGCTGCTTCAAATTTGAACTTCCCATAGTCCATAATGCGACATACGGGAGGTTTAGCGTTAGGTGATACTTCAACAAGATCAAGACCTACTTCTTTTGCCATGGCAATAGCTTTAGGAACAGGAGTCACACCTACTTGTTCTCCATCAGCGCCAATAAGGCGAACTTCTGAACAACGAATTAGTTCGTTAATACGTGTTGTGTCTTCTACCTGTTGGGGTCTACGACCCTTAGATCCTCTTTTACGAATCAAAATAACTCCTTATAACGACCCAATATCGAGTCGCGCTAGTTTCAGCGTGCCTTAAAATAATAAAATCTGAAGTTCCGTCATTGAAAAGCGACTGAAATCCCGTTAATTGTCGTAATATCAGCGTTTATCTACGATATTGAATATGATATTGAATCTGATATAGAATTTTGTCTAACTGAATAACCGCATAAAATCGCCCGACATTTAAATTGCTCAAGTTGACTCTCAATACCGAATCATTCACCCCGTAAGCTTCGCCAATAAATTCACCAGCAATTGAAATCCTTTGGCGAGCAATGAATGGCTCAAGAACAATGTCAAATTGAATTTTTTAACTATTCAATGCAGATAAAGTTTAATTTGCAGTCACTTCATCTTCTTCAGACTCAACCTCAGGAACTTCTTTGACCTTACGGCAAAGCTTTGCATTTTCTTCATTGAACACACTTACGAGTTCAGTCAAAGGCATCACAATCTGATCCTTCGCTTTGCGTTTACGAACATTGACTGTGCCTTCTTCTTGTTCTTTTTCTCCCACAATAATCATGTAAGGAATTTTAGTCGTTTCACCGTCGCGAATTTTCTTACCCAATTTTTCATTGCGCTCGTCGACTTCAGATCTAAATCCAAGTGCCTGAAGTTGATCATTGACTTCCTTAGCATAGTCCATGTACTTCTCACCCACTGGGATGACCTTACACTGAGTCGGGTTAAGCCAAAATGGAAAATCTCCAGCAAATTCTTCAATGAGAATTCCGATGAATCTCTCTAACGAACCAAGGATCGCGCGGTGAAGCATTATAGGGTTTTTCTTTTCGCCATCAGCGTCAACAAATGTTGCACCTAGGCGTTCAGGTAAATTTGGGTCCACTTGAATTGTCCCACACTGCCAATCACGACCAAGACAATCTTTTAAAACAAACTCAAGCTTTGGCCCATAAAATGCACCTTCACCTTCGTTTAAGACAGTTTCAAGTCCGGCTTTTTTAGTGGCTTCTGCTAAAGCTTTTTCCACTATATCCCAAGACTCATCAGTACCTACACGCTTCTCTGGGCGAGTTGAAAATTTCACAAGGATATCTGAGAATCCAAAATCAGCATAGATTTCTTTTACTAGATGACAAAAATCAGCTACTTCATCGGCAATTTGATCTTCAGTACAAAAGATATGCGCATCATCTTGAACAAAGCCACGAACACGCATAATTCCATGCATTGATCCAGCCATTTCATTTCTGTGGCATTTACCAAATTCAGCGAGACGAATCGGAAGGTCTCTCCATGACTTGAGGCCTTGTTTGAAAATTTCGATATGACAAGGGCAGTTCATTGGTTTGACGGCAAAAGTTCTTTTTTCAGACTCAGTCACAAACATCATGTCTGAGTATTTATCCCAATGACCTGATTTCTCCCATAAAGTTTTCTCAACAATTTCGGGAGTTCTGACCTCTTGATAGCCCTTGCTTGAGATTTTGTTTCGAATGTAATCTGTTAAAGTATTATAAATTGTCGTCCCTTTAGGGTGCCAGAAAACCATGCCTGGTGAGTTCTCATCAAGGTGGAAATAATCAAGCTCTTTAGCTAAACGACGATGGTCGCGTTTCTTCGCTTCTTCAATCCTATGTAGATGGTCTTTAAGGGCCTTCTTGTCAGCAAAAGCAGTCCCATATACACGAGTTAACTGATCGGACTCTTGGTCGCCATGCCAATAAGCACCTGCTACAGCCATGACTTTGAAATGTTTCAAAAGACCTGTGTGAGGCACGTGAGGCCCAGCACAAAGGTCTTCCCAATTTTCACCTGGAATACCCGTGGTGTAAAATGATAAAGTATCAGATCCACGCTCAATTGCTCGCTCTGCATTGTCTGTTTTGTACTTATCATTATCAGTGCGCTGCAAGCCATCTTGTAAACTGTAGTTTATACGAGTAAAGTCCCTTTTGGCTTTGATGATTTCCTTCATCTTGGCTTCAATCTTGGGGAAGTCATCTTGAGATATTGATTCGGGCGTGTCCATGTCATAGAAAAAACCGTCATCAACTGCTGGCCCATAGGCGAGTTTTGTCCCAGGCCATAATTCACAAATAGCCTCGGCTAGAACGTGTGCAGCTGAGTGACGAATCACTTTAAGGGAGGCTTCTGAGTTATTATTTGTCAAAATGGCTACTTCACAATCACCCACTAGAGGTGTTGCAAGATCAAGAGTTTCTCCGCCGACTTCAATAGCAATAGCGTTACGTGCAAGACCAGGGCCGATATCTTCTGCGAGTTGAAGACCTGTAGAATTAACTGGTAATTCTTTTACAGATCCATCTGGAAGTGTGATTTTAATTTGACTCATAATGTGCTCAGTATGATAAAGTTTTACAAATGTGATGCAAATGTAACAAATTACACATTAAATAAGCTCTAGAGCTTTGGCCCAATAACAGCTTAAGTCTTTAAAAATTCATCCAAAACACCAATCATTTGTGTTCGCTGGATAGACATTGGAATCACAGCTTTTTTTCCAATTTTCTTATATCTATGAATGTCTTATAGCATCGCATTAGCAGATAATACCACAATAGGTAAGCTATATCTACTTTTTATGAGTTCTTTAGTCGCCATTTCGCCTTCCATAACAGGCATCCGAATATCCATCAAAACGATATCATATTCTTCAGCCTAAGCCATTACCAATTCTAACTTTGGATTATTTGGTGGTGAGCATTTACCGTAGCTTT
>CAWVXU010000118.1:0-5152 GCA_963934255.1 uncultured Fibrobacterales bacterium | reverse complement strand
GCCAATCAAGTCCTAAGACGTCTGCTCCAAGCCCTGTGAAGGGTTTAAGAAGTGCTGAAGCCCCATTTGCGTAGTGGATCAATGGTACGTTGGTTGATGCTCTTAATGCGTCAAAAATTCGTTTGGTATAAGGCCCGATTGACTCATTGTAATCCGAAGGAGAAAAATGGCCAGCCCATGAGTCCATCACACAAATCACTTGAGCGCCAGCTTCAACTTGAAGTTGTAAGTACTGGATTGTTATTTGAGTTAAATGCTCCATGAGTAAATGATATGCTTCAGGTATATGAAACATGAGTTGTTTAGTTTTGGCGAGCTCACGAGAGCTTCCACCTTCAATCATATAAGAAGCCACAGTTAAAGGTCCACCAGCAAATCCAATGAGAGGAATACGGCCGTCTAATTTCTCACGAATCAGCTTAACTCCATCAAAGACAAAGTGAAGATCTTTTTCGACATCGACTTTTTTCAAAGATTGGGCGTCTTCAAGAGTCCGAATAGGATTGTGAACTGTAGGGCCTTTACCAGGGATAAACTCGAGATCTGATCCCGAAACAGGAAGGAGTGTGAGGATGTCCGAAAATAGAATAGCAGCATCTAAACCAAAGCGGTCAATCGGTTGAAGAGTCACCTTGCAGGCAGCTTCGGGATTTTTGTAAAAGTCAATAAAATTAGGGAAGTTTGCACGAACTTCACGATACTCACTTAAGTAACGTCCGGCTTGACGCATAATCCATACTGGCTTTTGTTCGGTGACTTCACCTGCACAATTTCTTAAAAATAAATCATCACGATTTTTTGAACGACTACTCATGGGTATCTCCATTGATATGAAACCATTTATTCAACTCGCGTCTTGTGGTGCGAAATTGATTGACGTGTGCATCTTCATCTGGAACGCCAAATGTGAGTCCACAAATTAATAAATCCTGAGATTCTGGACAAAACTTTTTCACTAAATCAGGATAAGCGACCGCAGAGAACATAGGGACAGACCCTAAGCCAATACTACTTAAGCCAGTCACTAGGTTTTGTAAAAACAATCCGCAGTCTAAGAAATTCCCGAGACCAGCATCAATAAGGGTGCTTAAGAAAAACACACCCGGAGCGTTGAAAAACGCAAAATTTTCACGACCATGGGCTTGGCGGGCTTGGCGGTCATCTCGGGCAATCCCTTTATGCTTAAATAAACTAAATCCACATTCTCTAGCCAGAGCCATCCATTCATCCGGCATGGGCTGCGGAGCATACTCATACGGACTTTCAGGTTTGCGACCACCATCAAATGCATTGAGATAAGCGGCACGTAAAGCTTGAAGAGTCTCTCCTTTGACGAGATTTAAAGTCCAGGGCTGAGTGTTTTTAGAGCTAGCAGCATAAGCTGCAGATTCAACTACTTGTTGTACTTCACTCCAATTAGGTTCTTGATCTTTGAAAACTCGAACACTATACCGATTTTTTATTAATTCAAGGGTGGGGTTGAGCTTTGTTTTCATCACTTTTCCATCACCTGTTTTAACCGACCTAGGCCGGCCCACCAGTCCCCATCAATCATTTCATCTTCCATTTCAATGCCGACTGAGTCAAACCAATCATTCACATAAGAGCTCTCATTTGCGAGTTGACCACTGATATAAATTTGACCACCGGGTGCTAAAAGTCTCAACAAATCTTCTCGCAAGGGCCAAACCTCACTGCGAATCATATTAATCAGAATACTACCGTAGTGATTTGATCCTGAAATGGTATCCAAAAACCCAAGAACACCATTGGGCATGGGAAGGTCATTCAGTTGAAAATTTTCTTCGATACAAGGCAAACAGACGGCATCAATCTCTGTAACTGTCAGCGTTGAAGGACGTAATTTATAGGCGTACATGGCAAGAATACCAGTACCTGTTCCCACATCTAAGGTAGCCCCGTCACCTTGAGAGTAATTGGCGGAGATCAATTTAGCCATGAGGCTAGTACTTTCGTGATGACCTGTGCCAAAAGCTTGCTTGGCTTCAATCCTGAGCCTTACGCCACTAAAGTTTGGATCAGCTGCTAGAGCTTTTTCCATTAACCACGGTGGTAAAACCTCAAGATCAGAGGATACACGAATCGGTTCTTGTTGTTCTTTCCAAGAAACATCCCAATCTTGAACCTCTTCTTGAGTAATTTCAAATGAGATACTTGGAAAAAGCTGAATAAAAACGTGAATATCATTGTCTTGTTTGATAACTAATCGGAAAGTGATGGAAGATTCATCTTGAGCGAGTTCTTCAATTGACGCAGCGCCCGCTTCAAAAAACTTCCAACTCCAGAGTTCAAATTCAGTGGTTGGTACAGAGGATTTGGCCCAATAGAAATAAGATTGATTTTGACTCATGTTGCTCACTTGTTCGGAAAAGACTCAATAGACCTAAAAAATACCATTTTTTTTACCTTTAAGGGGACTGTGTAAAAAGGTGAAGTAATGAGTCAAAAAGAAGATTATCAAGAAGTACTAAAAAACGCACGCTATCAAGTTGAAAATGGTCTAGAGCTTTCTGATCAGATTATGAATGAGATTGCCGAAGCCGCACCTGGTGAGCTTCGAACTCGCCTCAAAACAGTGCTGAGTCGCAAAGGAAAAAGAGTACGATCAACACTCATGTTTCTTTTGGCTCGGACAGCTCAAGATGGAGTCGATTCAATTAACCTTGAGCGGGTAGCTAAGGGCGCGGCTTCAATCGAGATGTTGCATTTAGCTAGTTTACTTCATGACGATGTAATTGATGAAACTGATATTCGACGTGGCAACCCAACTGCTCATAGCCAATGGGGTAATTCCATGGCGATCTTAGTGGGTGATTATGCCCTTTCTAAAGCTTTAGAGCTTGTTGTGAGTGACGAAGATCGCAGAGTGCCGACCTTCGTATCGATTGCTTCCTCTAAACTTGTCGCTGGCGAAGTTTTAGAATTAGATCACACTGGTGGCTGCCTTTCACTCTCAAAATATTATGAAATCATTGATGGCAAGACGGCTGCTCTTATTGAAGCTGCAGCTGCTTGTGGTGCTATCTATGCTGGACATGATGAAGATAATGTGGCGAAGTGCGCTGCTATGGGTCGTGATTTTGGCATTGCTTTTCAAATAATTGATGATTTACTTGATTATGGAATTGGTGCGGTTGATTTAGACAAAGCGCTTTATACTGATCTAGCTAATGACGTTATGACTTTACCGATGATCTTATTTTATGAAAAAGCAGACAAGTCTCTCCATGCTCAGGTAGATGGCTTGAGAACTCAGGCTGAAATCAAAGAAAATCAAGAAAAAATTGTAGAAATCTTTGCTGAAGTGGGTGTTTTTGACGAAACTAAAACTATGGCTATGAAGCACATTGAAAGCGCGCTAGAAGTTCTCGCCTCACTCCCTGATGGAGAAGGTAAAGCGGCATTAATTCAAATGTGCGGCACAATGGCTTTTCGCTCCAATTAAATCAATGATGAATCCAAATTAAATCCGAAGTGATCCAGGCTATAATTTAAAAAAGACCTTTGGTTTGAATAACTAAAGGTCTTTTTTAAATTACTGTCTACTTAATTGCGATTATTTAAAACAATTCAGTTTACTCAACGCTTAATTATCAAAATAAGCTTATCCACCGACTTTTTTAGACTTAATCCCGAGTAACTTTAATTCTGCCATCAATTTTTCAACTGCATCGCCCTGAATTTCAATACGGCCATCTTTCACAGATCCACCCGTACCGCATTTTTGTTTTAATTTCTTTGCAATATCATTGAGCTGACTTGCATGCACTGGCACATCCCAAATAACAGTCATACCCTTACCTTTGCGGCCCTTAGTTTCTCGGCGGATTTTAGCAACGCCGTCACCTTGATATTCACCTGAAACTTGAGAACACTGACAAGAGACAATTGCTTGACTACAGCCAGGACAAGACTTGCCTGTTTCAGAAGAATAAACTAGCCCTGCTAGGCCGTCTAGTCCGGAAGATTTTTTCGCCATGATAAAGTCCTTCTCAGTCGTAAGGTTAATAATGTGAGCCCGCCTCACGACCGGCTTTGACGCGATTTCTTGAAGCAATATCACGATACTTGTTATGGTCTTTTAGATTGGTTGTAAAATAATGAGACTTAGAGCCATCATCTTTACCAACAAAATAAAGATAGGGAGTCTTATCGGGGTAAAGAGTGGCCTGCAGTGCCCCTTTACCCGGACTTGAGATTGGCCCTGGAGGCAAACCCTTGTTTTTAGGGTTTCGAGTATTGTAAGGATGATCAGAATTCAACTGACTTCTATAAATAGGGCCTGACATGTTTTTAAAAATAAATCGAACAGTTGGGTCAGCGCCCATAGGCCAGTTTAATTTAACACGGTTATAATACACCCCTGCTACTTGTGGTCTTTCAGAGCCTAGAGATGATTCTTCTTCCACGATGGCCGCCAAGGTGACTACTCCATGAAAACCGAGCTTTTTGTAAATCTTGGAGTTTTTCTTATCAAGGCTATTCCAAACATCAAAAAATCGTTTGACCAAGATTTCTATGAGTTGTCGTTCATTGGTCTCCCAAGGCAATTGATAAGTGTCAGGGTAAAGGTATCCTTCAACATCAATAAATGGCACACCAAGTTTGCGAGCCAATTGAGGGCTATGGACTAGAGCTTCCCACTTAGTGCTATCAAGAGAAGGGTAGGTTTTTTTTAAAATGGAAAATATTTCAAAAGAAGCACGTCCTTCAGGGATGGTGACTTTTTTACTGGCTGCGGCACCTTTGATTAAGATACTTGCGATGTTTTCAAAGCTCATACCCTTCTTGATGAGGTATCTGCCGGCTTTGAGTTTGGGCCCATATCCATTGATTTTCACGAAAATCTTAAATGATTGTAGATCTTTGATCAGGCCATCTTTAATTAATAATTGACCAATTTTGGTGGATGATGAACCGGTTGGAACTTCAAAGAGAACTTCACTTCCCCTAGGTACAGCAGCGACAGACCAACTTGATTTGATTTGCTGATAATAAATAAATGCCCCGCCGAGGCCAAGGAATGAGCCGATAAGTATAATAGAGAATATTTTTTTCATAGAGTTAAATATAGCTATCAGTAACCTAAGAGGGCGCTTCTTGGTACGTTAAATATGTGAGAGTAATAAAT
>CAWVXU010000117.1:0-5264 GCA_963934255.1 uncultured Fibrobacterales bacterium | reverse complement strand
TCAAATTTATTGAGTGATTGACCAGTACAAGGCCCTGAATCACATAACCCATCTTCTGGTCTAAAAGTTGCTCCATGAGTCTTACAGACTATACGACCAATCTTATCGTGAAAAAAATCACCATCATCATAATCTAGCGCCACCGGAATGTGAGCGCATAAATTTTGATATGCCGAGTAACCTTGTTCATGTTTGATTATAAAACCATCAAGTAATTTACCTGATAAACGATAATCAAACACAAAGGCTCCACCGATTTTTAATTCTTGAAAAGGAACTCGAATTTCCATAGCCATTAATCTTCTTGGAAACTAGTCCAACCAGCGTATCCACCAGTTAATGACGATACATTGTTAAAACCTTGTTGTTTTAAAAACTGCAAAGCTTGTAATGAACGAGACCCATGTGCACAATAAACTACTATCTCACGATCACGCTTCCAATTATTAACGATATCGTTAGCAACATCATTATTGACAAGAACTGAGTTTTCAATAATACCCTGTTCAGTTTCAAACTCTTCACGAACATCTAAAATCGCTAGATCTTCGACAGTTGAAACCTTTTGAGCGAGCTCATGTGGCAAAATTTGTACAGCACGTAATGGGTCAAAAATCTCAGCTTCTGCGTTAACTTCAGTGCCACAGTACTTTGTATAGGCACTTGTGAGCATTTTAGATAAATTTTCAGCAGATTGGCCTTCAATTTGATGACGCTCAATCATATGAACAAGCTTGCCATCACGGAAAAGTCCAGCACATGGGCTAGATGGAGCATAGCCCACAAACAATTCACGCATACGATTCACACCTGAAGCATCATTACCAGCGAAAGCTGTGACAAGCACAGTGGGTTTGATCTCAGAATTTAAAGAGTCTACTAGACCAGGGCGAGCAATTCCTGCTGCGCATCCACAAACGGAATTGACATACATAAGTACACTTTGAGGCGCTTCAGCCACAATTTGATCGACTTCTTCTGAAGTTTTTGCTTCTTTGAAGCCAACTTGGGTTAATTCTTGGCGCATTGGAGCGACCATTGATTCATCGTACATAACTACCTCGTATTTTTCTATTAAAATTACATATATTTATAGTAATGTCTAGTTAATTGGTAGACAATTAGTTTTAGAGGTAAAATATGTCAGAATCATCACAATCAATCGTAAAAATTAGTGAAGTTGCTATGCGTGAAGTCAAACGTCTTGTGGCGGAACACCCAGATACAAATATCGGACTAAGACTCGGAGTTAAAGGTGGTGGGTGTAGTGGTTTATCTTATGTTATCGACTTTGATGCCAAAGGCGAAAAAGACCTTATTCAGGCTGAAGATGGCTTCGAAGTGTTTATTGACCCCAAAAGCAGTCTTTATTTGAAAGATTCCATGCTTGAGTATTCTGGTGGTTTGTCAGACCGTGGTTTTAAATTTGTCAATCCAAATGCTCAAAATACTTGTGGTTGTGGTGAGTCTTTCAGTATCTAACATTTGAAGGTGAATGATATGCATTTTGAGCTAATTACAAATGGCAAATTGCTGAACAAAGACAGTTTTTCAATACAAGGTAAGGATGCTCAATCCTTTCTAGACAATTTGACTACTCAATCTGTCCAAAAGACTTCCGTCTCATTTCACTGTATCCTTAACACCAAGGGCCAGGTTCGTTTTGAATTTTGGTGTGTTCCTGCTTTAGATGAAGAATATATACTGGTCTGTGATACAGAAATCAAGACAGGCTTATTCCAACACCTAGAAATGCTCCATTTTGCTGAAAAAGTGGATTTTCACGAGAAAAGTTATCATTTTGAAATTCTTGAAGCTGATCGGATGTGGCAGAATTTAGATGAATTTACTCCATGGGCTAAAATCAACCTAGATTTGGAGTCGATTACTTCATCACTTCTAATTGATAACGGCCTTAAATCAGCTTATTATTCACTTTTTTCAAATCAACCAGGTATTCTCCTTGTTCACTGGGCTGAAGTGGATTCTCCAACGAATTCAGCTATTTCAGGTGCTTCGCTTTTTAAATCAGATATTTCTAAAATAATTCCTCATTTGAGTGCTGAATCCTTGAGTGATATTCTCAGTGAAGTGGATAGCCAAAATAATACTGGCACCAATCAAGAGCACCTTGCCATTATTTATTCAAGTGGGTTTTTACCATTTGTCATATTGGAAAATAAACTTTTCAACCATTTAGGTTTATTTGCACAATATTTGGATGAAGATAAGGGTTGTTACCCTGGTCAAGAAATAGTCACACGCATAGCTCAACGAGGCAAAACAAACAAAAAGCTTTTCCCTCAAGTCTATCAAGAAGCCAGTAACAATTGTTTCCCCCTCAGCGATAAAGGCTTCATCGGCTCCGATTTTGAGAATCCGAATGAATCCAAATCAAAACCTTTCCCACTTTTTACATCAATGCTGATGCTTGAGACCTCTGATGCTCTCTATAATAAAGCACTCAAGACTTTTCACGAGGGAGACTTTGAAAAATCAACGCAGATGTTCCTAAGGTCAATTTCACTTAACCCTCTCAATGCCGACCTTTGGGAAGGACTTGGTGTTAATTATGAACGTCAAGGAAAACTTGATTTGGCCATTAAAACGCATAGGGAGTTTTCAAGACTTTCCCCTCTTTCAGTCATGGCTTGGGCGAATCTATCAAGATTATACATGCTCAAAGGTTGGATTGATAAAGCCGAAGAGGTTCAAGACAAAGCTCGTGAACTTCATTTTTTATCTAGCGCAGAAGAAAACTCTCAATCTCAAAAAGCAATCGTTGAAACCCAAAACCAATTACAGGCTGAAAAAGACAAACGCAAAGCCACTTTTGAAATGGTTTTGGGCATTGACCCTGAAGATGATATTGCTCTTTTTGGACTTGGGAAGTTTTATGTGGATAAAAAGCAGTTTGAAAAGTCTTTGGAATACTTGGTATTGCTTCTTAAAGTCAAACCAGATTATGCAGCCGCCTGGCCACTGTTAGCCAAAGCATATATTGGAGTTAAAAATTTTGAAGGGGCTCAAAAGAGTATTACTCAAGGCAGGGAAGTTTGCCAAACTCAAGGGGCGATGGTTCCACTTCGATTACTCGATTTACAGTTCAAGAAATTACCGTAAGTAAAGGTTTTTCTTTCATAACTAAATGCTTTGTTTTTAAATATTTATTACCAAATAAATCATCACTTAATATCCGACGGTTGCTTCAAGCTCTTTCTTCATGTGGCATTTCCAAAGAGAGCGGGACATCCTTATTTTGTGCATCTTCTGTGTTAAATACTTCTTGGTCAATTTCATCGTAAACCTTATTCATCTCTGAATAATTCATTGAGTTAGAATCAACGCTTTTACGAATCATGTAATTGGCACTAAAGATCATCACACTTAAAATAAAAGTTCCTAATATTAACATCCAAAACATATGTCCCCCCTTTAAATTCTTATATTGGGTATTGTTAAATATCGTATTTTTATCTCACTACTTCTCAACAAAGAGTGAACATAGCCAAGGAACAACTTGATGAAATTGATTATTTTTAGTTTTTTGATGTTAATAACTTTATTAGCTAATAGTTGTAACTCCAAAAAAAACAAGGACTTAAATGGGTTTTATCTAGATGAGAATCAAATTGAGCTCCTCAGCGTCACCCAGATTGACTCATCAAACTACGAGCTTTCCAATCAGTCAGGGAAACTTAAAATGGTTCGTTCCCAGGACACTTTGATTGGTCTAACACAATTAAAAGACACCATTAAAATGAAGTTCCATAGCCCAGATAGTATTAGTTATCATTTTTGGGGCACACTATCATCTTACAAACAAATTGATACTGTAAGTGCTCAGCGGTTCATTCAAAAGCGTAAAGGCAATTAGTCAAGTTAGTCAAGTTGGTCAAGTTGGTCAATTCTCAACTTGTTAGTCTTCTTTTAACACAAATACAATCTGGTGAACGTCTTCAGGCAGACTCTCGCTTAGGAATCAGTTTAATCCAGCAAGACAAATACTCACTCTATAAATTTGTAAAATGACACCAAGCAGTCGATGCTCCTTATAGCAATAAATATCTAGCTTTCGGGTAATGATACAGAATACTTGGGTTCCTCTATAATATCAGAAAAGTTTTTCTAAACTTTAGTTAACATAATTTGATCCGTGTAAATTGAGAATAAATAAAGAATCAATAGAAAACAAATACCATTATGAATTTATTTGAAAGCATTATTTTAGGACTTGTACAAGGTCTGACAGAATTTTTACCCGTCTCAAGTTCGGGGCATTTATCCTTGTTTTCCAACTTCCTCGGACAGGCAGATGAGGATTTATTATTTGAACTTTTACTTCATTTAGGTACTCTATTGGCGGTTTTTATCGTCTTTTGGAAAAAGATTTTAGACATTACTTTGGGACTATTTAAGGGTGAAAAAGAAGCAATTCATTATACACTAATGGTAGTTCTTGCTTCAATCCCGACTGCTGCTATAGGGTTTACTTTTGAGAAAAAAGTGGCCTTTTTGTCGACTCAACCACTGGTTGTTTGTAGTCTTTTATTCCTCATGGGGATAGCTTTATATAGTACAAAAAAGGCACCAGCTGTGAATCATGACAATCCCATCACTTGGGGCCAAGCCTTAATTATTGGAACCTTGCAAGGTGTCGCAATATTGCCAGGGATTAGCCGATCCGGCTCTACAATCACAACAGCTTTATGGCTAAAAGTTGACCGTAAAGCAGCGGGTGAATTTAGCTTTCTAATGTCTATTCCAGTCATTGGAGGAGCTTGTCTTTTAAAAATCAAAGATGCTGTTGAAGCTGGGATCATCGGTGATTCTTTGCAAATCATCCCAATTTCAGGTGTCGCAGTTTCTTTTGTATCGGGTTTAATTTCACTAGTCTATCTCATGAAATTCATACAAAAAGGCAAATTATATCAATTTGCTTACTATTTATGGCCAGTTTCAATACTTGGTTTCATTTATTTCGTGTTTCAGTAGGTTCGCACTTAGCTAAGTTTTGCTCTAGAGTAAAAAAGTATCTGCTGTCGAGTAATAATCATGAAGTTGTTATTGCAAAAGCATATCTTATTGTTAAATTGAATTCAAATTAAATTTTAAATTAAATAAAGAGGTTATCATGCCAGTAGTAAATACCCAGGGCTATGTCAAAATGTTAGATAATGCCAAAGCAAAAGGCTTTGCTTACCCAGCAGTTAACATTGTAAGTTCAGAAGGCATCAATGCAGCACTTCTTGCATTTGCTGAAG
>CAWVXU010000116.1:0-5895 GCA_963934255.1 uncultured Fibrobacterales bacterium | reverse complement strand
TAAAAAAGCCAAGGATGAACAATCCTTATCTATAAGACTAGCCTTTTCAAATCACTATAATTGAAAAAATCCTGAAACACACTCCAAAAGTTAAAATAATTCTTGCACGTGATGATTTTGATGGGCATATGATAGTGAATTTAAGGATAAGAAGTCGTTATCTCTGGAGATGAAAATAAAGAAGAATACCTTATTAGGGCTGTGGAATAAT
The DNA here is from genome assembly GCA_963934255.1 of uncultured Fibrobacterales bacterium. Lineage (GTDB taxonomy): Bacteria > Fibrobacterota > Fibrobacteria > Fibrobacterales > CAWVXU01 > CAWVXU01. The sequence continues at coordinate 5,684 of CAWVXU010000116.1, read as the reverse complement.
TAGAAAGGCTTATTAGAGTTCGAAAGTTATATGAAATAACGGAAAATTATATTAAGTAATCCAATGAGAGGTTTTTTATGTTTTTATCTTTGTGTGGTATCGATAGAGGTTATGGCATGATAAGCATTTTTACATTTTTTGCCCTGGTTTTTACTGCTAATCTATTTGCTTTAGTTAAAGAAGCAGACGTTAAGGTTGGTCAGATTTTAGAACTCAACAGTGAGTCTCCAATTTGGGTGAGGTGTGATCATCGTACCCCATGTAAATCAAAATTGAAGTCAGGTACCTATGCCAAGGTTATGTCCTATGAAAAGGGCATAATGAGTATTGTATTTGCTGATAGTAGTAAAGCAACTACGAAGCCAACAAATGATGGTTTTGAATCTTTTTATCACAGTGACCTAACTGAATTCCCCGCACCTGAATCAGATGACGATTTTGATATTCTGTTCAAGAAATCGAGCCCGGATGAGGACGCTCTCAATTCGAAGGTTGAGGAATGTCAACAAATGAGCGGCTTCAGAATATCAGGTATCACAATGGGGTGTGCTCATGAAGCAGCTGTAAAAATTTTGCAAGACAAAAAACTCACTTTCTCTAATATGCCTGGAAACAAAATTTTTTTACGAGTCTACCCGCTTGAGGGGAAGAAGTTAGAGATATACTTAGGGTTTGATGATCAGAAATTGTTAAATCGAGTTGAATATCAATTTCCAGCCTCCAATTATCGCAGCTTTAGAAGAGTTCATTTGCCACAAGTCAAGTGGCTTTCTGATTTATTTAATCGATACCATGGCACTCTTGTTCAAACTCGCAATGTCGTAAGTAAGGATGTCAAACGCGACAAATTTACTCCATTTAAAACTTGGACTAGACCTGATTACAAAATAGAAACAGGCTTTCAAAAACAGTATTCAGATATCTACACTGTAGGTTATGTTGAAATGACCGGTGCTGAAACTAAAGCGGCTTTGGCTGATAGTCAAGCCAGGCGTCAGGCTGAAATCATTGCATCTCAACAAGCTCAAGCTAGAGCAGACTCCCTATCACAAGCTGCTCAAGCCGCTAGGGACAAGTATAAAGAGGGTGTGGTTGACATTTCTGAAGAAGAATCAGAAGCTGGTTTTTAGCATATTATGAATAAATTGAGAATTGGTATTCTTGGAGGGGCATTTGATCCGGTTCATGTTGATCATATCAAATTAGCTGAAGCTTGCTTAGAACACAATTTAGTTGATCAAGTCTGGTTTACCCCAAGTCCTAGCATTCGTTGGGACAAAGAAACCCTATTCAACTCAGCTCAGAGATGTGAAATTTTAAAAAGAAGCATTCAAGACAATCCAAAAATTAAATTATGTGATTTAGAAATAAAAGCTGGGCCCTATCGTGGAGCTTATGTCTTTCTTACTGAATTAAAGCGCAACTATCGTGAGTATGATTTTTTCCTTATCATGGGCGCAGATACTTATTCTGGTGTTTTAAATTGGAGAGATCCTCGTGGGTTAACTCTAGATAACCATCTGAAATTCAATGGACATTTACTTCTTAAAGAGATACCATTAATTTTGTTTTCGAGAGAGGGATCTCAATACCCTTCAAAAGAAAGTCATCGAAAATATTCTAAGCTCAAACTGTCGTGCATTGATGTAGATGGTCTAATAGGTTCTGCTTCAAGCACTCAAGTCCGTGATGCCTTGAATCTAGGACTTTCAATCACTGACTTAGTGCCCAAAAATTCAGAGGCATTAATACAAGATACTTATGAACAGAAAATGAAGAATTAGAGTTTTATTTCGGTGCTTTGATAGCCTGAAATTGAATGGTAATATCAGCTCGTAACCGTAAATCTAACTTGATTGGAGTGAGTTTATTTTTATGCTTATCTCGCAAAAGAACAATTCCGGGCGCTTCAGGGAAGTCTTCTGAAAAAGAAATCACTACTCCTGTGAATCCTCTGTAATCTTTGTTTTGATCATCTAAAACAACTATTCTAGACCCTACAGGGTAAATTGGTATGATTGTGACTAATGCATCAACTATTGATGAGTTGAGAGAAGTTCCGGCTGAACGAATAAGGAGTTCAATGACCTCTTGGGGGCTTTTGGCATCTGCTGAGTTTTTGGGAGTCAATTGTGAAACGTAATAATCTGCAACTGCTGCAATTTCAGCATATCTGTGAATGGTTTTTCTCTCTCGAATTTTAGCTCGAGTGGGAGAGTCGTTATTTCCTTTGAGGCGTCTAGGGTAGCCACCGCCGTCTTGACGCTCATGGTGTTGGTAGGCCACATGAGCACTCACAAGTGGAATTCTTGGGTTTTCCTTTAGGATTTTATATCCATAAGTGGTGTGCTCTTTGAGTAATGAAAACTCTTGAAAACTGACTCGGCCTTTTCTATTCACCAATTCATTAGGCATGACTAGATAGCCAGTATCCATGAGTAAAACTCCAAGGCAAAGCTCTTGAAGTTCCTGTTTAGTAAATCCAAATTTACTGCCAATCATTGCTGCGACGACCGCGACTTCTATACTGTGTTGAAAAGTGAAATCACTTTGATTACGAATTCCGGCCAAATTTACCATGGCTCCTTCATTGCTCAGAACGGATTCAATAATCCCAACCGAACTTTGAATTAATTTTTCAGGAGACATTATATTTTTAAACTTAGCGGTATCCTCCATGGTTTTTTGCATATCTTCAAGTGACCCAACACTTTCTTTCAAATTTATTTTAAGTGCTGCCATATTTTCAGATAGAGCTTGGGTACTTTGACGTGTTAATTGTTCATCCATAATTTCATGAGGAATAAGGTCCTCTAGGCCATCTTCAATTACCCAAAAGATTTCTTGTTCACTTTCGTGAAGTTTTTGGAGTACAGGGGTGGTGATTTTATAGCCAGAAGCTAAGAGTAATTCGCCATTGTCTCGAAAGACTGATCTGGCTAGGAGATGGTCAGTTGTAAGCTCTGAAATATGTATTTTAAACAAGAACCTCTCCCTCTTGATAGTATAGCAGGTATTATACTCTAACTTTTTATCAAAGTCAAATTAAATTTGGGTGGCTTAGATGAGTCAGGATAAGGGTTGCTGGAGAGAGAACCTTAAGATTCTCAGTATATGATTGGTGATTTGGTTTGCTCAACAAGGTGCAATCTATAGGTTTGTGATTTTAATATTTGTCTATGTTCGTTTGATTGCCGAGTTGGATAAAAAATAAAAAGTGGATGAGGAGTAGAGCATGAGTGTTCAAATTTTAACCGATATCATCGTTGGCTTTACTTTTGCCATTTACATTCGAATTGCCTTATGGGCAGGCGTCGGGACAACCAAATAATTTTACGTTGCCGATGGAGGAGTTCTTCCTATTGCTGATGGACTTGCTACTGCGGCCGATTGGATGCCTGCGACCTCATTTTTAGGAATGGCCGGGATTATATCATTTGATGGTCGTGATGGTACAAGATATGGTTGAGAGTATTCGTGTCCCAAGGGGGGGGCGAGGGAGACTTTTGATTACTCAGGGTGATTGATATGTCGAGTTTATTTTGATTTATTTAGTTTGCAAACAGTTGAGTGAAATCATTTGAAAGAAGCGTCTCTTAGGAGATGCTTTTTGTCGGGTTTTTAAAAATAAATTTATCCAATTTTGCTTTTTCCAGTTGAACTCAAATTTTCCGCAATTTATGACCATTTTTGTCATAGGTCTCTCAGTATCTTTGCCTTATCAAAAAGGAGTATAAGATGAGCCAGCGATTATTAGAAAAATTAGAGCAAATTATTAGCCAAGTCATTCAAGCCGATTTCAAAGTGAACCCCCAGTCCTTCACAGTTAAAGAGGTCCTCGGTCATTTACTTGACTCAGCGATTAACAACCATCAGCGCTTGGTTCCGGCTAAGCCAGGTGAAATGGTTTGTTTTCCCGAATACGAGCCTGACCGATTTGTGCAACAAGCTTTTTACCAAAATTACGACTTTAGAGCTCTTAGTCGTTTGGTACTGGAATACAATCGTCTACTCTCTCATATCACTGAGAATTTTGATGATTCTATCCTTAAGCCCGAGGTTTTAATCTCGAATCAAGGACTTTTTAATATTCAATTTCTTATTGAAGATTATGATCGGCATTTTGAAGTTCATCTTGGTCAAATAGAACGAATTATTCGGGCAGCGGCGTAAATCTTTGTAAGAAAAGAGACCAGACTACCACTAATGGATAAAAAGGGTAGATGATGAATATTGAATTTTACGGAGCGTCTTGGTGTGGTGATTGTGTCAGAGCAAAAGCTTTCCTTGATAAGCACAATGTTACTTTTGAATATATCGATGTAGATTTCGTAGCCTCGGCTGCTGCTAAAGTAGAATCTATTAATAATGGTAAACGAATTATACCTACTCTTATTGTGGATGGTGTTGCTTTGACTAACCCTTCGAATGAAGTTTTAGCTGAAGCTTTGAAGCTAGATGTTGCTTTGGACACGAAAGATTTACATACTGGTGAGGCTTGTAGTATTGATAATAAAGATGCTTGTTAGTAACATATTGTGGTAATTAATTGATTTGAAGCCTCGGATGAACAGTCTGAGGCTTTTTCTTTAAGAAATGAAGGCATGATGATGAAAATTATTTTGTTTACAACTCATAAACTAGCGGATACGCTTGATACTGATCGAATTGCAGAATTTTTAATGGCACAGCATATCGAGTTTAATCTGTTGTATGTAGATGACTCTCCAGAATCAATGGCTCAGTTGAAGGCTCTGAATTTTGATCAGGTAATTACCCCCTTGCTATACATAAGGGAGTCAGAGGTTTTGATCAATCCTGCTGATTACAAGTTGGCGAAAGTTTTTAATATCCAATCAGTACTAGATACTTATAATCTTGAAATGGGTGGTGTCAGTAGTGTGGATTTGATTGATAGTTGCGATAATTAGTCAGTCATTTATTTGACAATTCCTATTTAAAATAGGGGTAAACCAATTATTCTTTGAATTAAGAACTAAATGTGAGTTCATGTTGTCTCATATTTGTTGAAATTTATTCCCCGTCGACTGAGGATCACAGAGGATGCAGATGATATAACTCAAGATGTTTTTTTAAAAGCTAGTCAAAGTGATTGGACTGAAATTGTCGAATTAGATGCGTGGTTGTTTCAAATTGCACGCAATGCTTGAGTAGATTACTAACGTAAGAATGCCAAAGATTTTCCTAACCTTGAGTTAGAACAATATCTTTACCCTGAGGGGCAGGACAACTCCTTTTTTGAGTTAGCTCAATGTGTCAAGTCATTAATACTGCAATTACCCGTTGAAGATCGATTTATCCTCAATCAGAAGTCTCAGAAAGGTTTAGCTGTTGAACTTGGAGAAAGCTATACTAGTCTCAAGTCAAGAGTTCAAAGAGCAAGGAAAAATTAAAACCTATCTTAGAGAGCTGTTGCAATGGTGAGTTGAGTGAATGTGATATTAAAGAATGTGGTTGTGACTAAATAACAGATAAAAAATGTTCTTCTAAAAGTCCATTTTGTCTGATAGTATCATATTCTCGCACCATTTTGGCTCGTGCTTTTTGGCCCATTTCAATTCTCAAATTGTGAGAACCTAGAAGTTGATCTAGATGTGATGTTATAGCTTTGCTATCTCTTTCGGGTACTAAAAATCCAGTCTCTTCATGATCAATAATCTCAG
>CAWVXU010000115.1:0-5940 GCA_963934255.1 uncultured Fibrobacterales bacterium | reverse complement strand
AATTGTTTAAGTAAAACAATGCTTCTTCACAAGAAGTCATTTGGCTGCAAGTGGTTTTATCCCTACAATCTTCATCAATAACTAAGGGGTTAATCGCGTAAGGATCTGTCTCCAATTCACATAACATAATATGCCCCCAAGAGGGAACCTCACCCTGACCCAGCAGTGAGTCTTGAACTAAAACATCATAGATGGCTAGCAATTCCAATGAATCTGCGGTGAGTTCAAATAGGTTTTTCACCTCAATCCATTTTTGAATATAGGTAGTATGGTAATCTTGATTCGGTGGAAGCCATTCTGATGGGTCTTTTGCACCCTTTGAACGATTGACTGAAGCCGATACCGGGATTAAATTCTTCATGAAATTAGCGATGTCTTCTTTAGTGTCTGAGCTCATATCCCAACCGCCAGATTGGTGGATCTCCGCAAGAGGTACAATATGATCAATATCTAGTTCTGATGGATCAGTGAAAACAGAGTCAGAGTAGGGGTCATACCAGCTTCCCAATAAAATATTGCAGTTATCTGAGACGCCATTGAGATTGCTGTTGTTTAATACATGCTCACGAGTGTTGCTGCACCCATGGATAGAGTTGAATTGACTATTCCAGTGATAATAGAGGTCTCGATCGTACTTTTGACATTCTGAGGCCTCTATTGGCTCAGAAACAGAAGTTGGCGCCTTCTCATGAAGCCCATTGTCTGATTTAGCTGATTCATCAACCATACAGTGAGTAAAGAATAACAAGACAATGGGTGCCAAATGTTTGAACTGAATCATGGATGTACCTTAAGAGAATAATTCCCTGCAGTTTAAAGCATGCTAATCGATAAAGTAGTATTCCATTGTTTAAGCACCTATAATAATTCTCAAATCATTTGAATTCCACTAGGTATAATAGCATCGATAATATCTGTAGAAATTTGTCTAATAAGGAAAGGTGATTTCGTAAAAAATCAAATAAATAAAGAATTGATATCTTATATTTAATCAAAATGATTTATAAAAATATGCCCCCATTTTTGAAATAAAGTCGAAATACTATGAAAAAATCAGCTGAGAATGAAGATCTTCTTGAAGATGGGTCAAATTATCAATCCAATGCATACGCCAAAGCAGCTCATACAGTCGACATGGCTATTGTTCGTATTCATGAAAATGAACTGCAAACTCTCCTGATCAAGCGTAAATACCCTCCTTTTAAGGATAAATGGGCGATCTGTGGTGGATTTGTTCAAATTGCTCAAGAAGAAGCTTTGTTAGATGCTGCCAAACGAAAGCTTCAAAGTGAAGTGGGAGTCAAATCAATTCCCGTGAGACAGCTTGCCACATACGGCGACCCACATCGAGACCCTCGTGATAGAATTATCTCAACGGTCTACTTTGCCTTAGTCAATGATGAGATTCTATCTGAACAAACCTTAACGGCCAATGAAGATGCTTCTGAAGTCAAGTGGGTCTCTCTCAGGAAATCCCGTAATCTAGCCTTTGATCATCGGCAAATTCTTAATGATCTAGATACTTACCTTCAAGAGAGACTTCTCTCGGACGGCATTGCCTTTGAATTAGTATCTAAGAAATTTACTTGGACTGAGCTTCGTCAAGTCTATCAAGTTGTCTTGGGGCGTGAGCTGATCGCTCAAAACTTCCCTCGTGATATCAAAAGTCAGTTCCAAATAATAGAACTCGATGAAACCAAAAGTGTCGGGCGGGGTAAGCCTGCTCGTCTCTGTTCATTTGGTGGAAAAGTCTCTCGATTTAAGTAGGTCATTTGATTCGGAAATTTATTTATAATCAATTAGATTGTTATTGACTTTTATTGTCACTTGAATTAATTTATAATCAAAGTGATTGTTAATTCTGTAGGGAGTAATAAATGTCATTCAGAACCCCAATGATAAGTATCATCCAAGGTGATATTGCCGAATTAGAAGTAGATATTATTGTGAATGCTACCAAAAGTACTCTGACCAACGGAGGGGGGGGAGAGAAATCGTTACACCGTGTTGCTGGAACGAGTTTAATGGAAGAGTGTAGGATTGAGATATTTAAGAATGGAATTTTACCAACAGGTGAAGCCCGATTAACTGGCGCGGGTAATCTCAAAGCAAAGTTTGTTGTTCATACGGTGGGGCCACATTTTGATAGAGACCCTAATCCTGCTCAAACTCTTGACAATTGTTATAAAAATTGCATCAAGCAGGTCAGGGAGAATAATTGTAGAAGCATTGCTTTTCCTTGTTTAGCTACAGGGCATTTCGGGTATCCTCAAGATGCAGCAGCTCATATTGCTTTAAGTGCGATTGGACGTTATGGTGCCACTAACTGTTGTTGGAATGTCATCATCTGTGCTTATCATGAAGAAGATTATGAGATATATAAAAGATTGATGAGGGATAATAAGTATCCAACATGCAACGGCACCGATTTGTATGAGGGAGAATTTAAACGCAAAAAAAGCCATCTCTTGAAATAGATTTGATTTAAAAAGACAAGTCCTTGGGATGGTATTATTAATGTTCCCACCAAACCTTCACCTCAAACTCTTGCCCCAAAACAATTGTTTCACCGATCTTTGGAGCAACGATGTTAACCAACCCTTTTTGATGCCGTGAATGGATTGCTTCAATTGGCTCATACCATGCGTGTAAACTCAAATCAAACATACCCCAATGGATAGGTTGGGCTTGCTTAACCCCTAAGTCTTGGTAAGCTTGAACAATTTGATCAGGTGTCATATGGATCTGAGCCCAAGCTTCGTTATATTGGCCGCATTCAAGATAAGCAAAATCAAAAGGGCCTAGGCGATTGGCAATTTCCTTAAAGTGAGGTGAGTAACCACTATCTCCACTAAAATAAATTTTTTGATTTTTGGACTGGATTACCCAGGAAGCCCATAGTGTGCGATTGGCGTCAAGTCCACGACCAGAGAAATGCTGAGCCGGAGTCGCCGTATATTCTATAGAGTCAATGGTGACTGCTTCCCACCAATCATTTTCAGAAATATTGGCCACCTCGATCCCCCAGCCTCGCAGATGACTACCGACACCAAGTGGTGTGACAAAGTGAGTTTTTTTACCGACAAAAAACTCCACAGTCTCCATATCTAGATGGTCATAGTGGTCATGTGAGATAACGATGACATCGATGGGCGGGAGTTCTTCTAAGCTGATGACAGATTCTTGATAGCGGTTAACTGCAAAGAAAACAGGTGAGGCCTCTTCACCAAAGACAGGGTCAAGTAAAACCATTTTTCCATCAATGTTGAGTAAAAAAGATGAGTGACCGAGCCAAATGGATTTGATTTTATCTGAAGGCTCTTGAAAGGCTTTTAAGTCCGGTTTTATTTGAGGTAAAAGTTCACTCGGAGTATTGTCCTTGGCCCACATATCATCCCAAATGACATCAATCATACTGAAGTTGGCTTGCATACTATCTTTTAGGTGAGGAACTATGTTGTCAAATTCTTCCTTTTCAGGGAAAAACTGATTCGAGTTTTTGAAGTTTAATTGATCCGACGTACTCGGGTTGGTGCCCATAGCAGAGCAACTTGTCAGAGCTGCAGGGATAAAGCAAACGATGAGGATGGCGATAGCGAATGAGATTTTTTTGATCATTTATTTTCCATTCATCTTGATTAATTTGAATTACTTCAGAGCGCTAAAAGTAATTCAAACTAAATGAATGATACTCATTTTGAATCGAGATTATGACAAGACGACATGCGGGGTGGATGAAAGTCGCTGAAAATATATGATTTCAAAAAGGTATTTCTAGTTTTGGTTAATGAATAAAATCGGATATTTATAGGCAAAATTGACTAAAAACAGAGCAAAATGACACAAAATTTTTCTTTTCCAATACCTAGTATTGTTTGACTTTGCTTATCAGTGGATATAGATTAAGGACTCCCAAGGGTGAATCAGTTTTGACCCCGTTAAGGATGGTTTCATGCACAAGCTCACACTCAGACTCACACTCAGACTCACACTCAGACTCACACTGACCCTACTTGGTGTGTTATTCATGAGCCAAAACACCTTTGCGCAAATTTCAAAAGAACATTACATCCCGCCAATCTCTGGTATGGGATATGCCAATATTTATAAACTCGTTCTGACTACTCTAAGCGAAGATCCTTTTACAGTGACTATTACAAATGGTGATGGAACTTTTTTTAAAGAAGTTGAGTTGAGTCGTGACCTCCCTCAAACGGTAATCCCTGAGCTAAATGGTGTGAATATTGGCCTTCCTTTAGTTTCAGGACTTTCAACTTATCCTCAAACGAATCTCGATGGGATTTTCAACACGGTATTTACCCAGCACGGTTTGATTGCCAAAGGAGATACCCCGTTTTTTGCCAACTTAATGGTCACAATGACTTCTCAAGCCGAAGTACTTACCTCCAAAGGTACAGCTGGGCTCGGAAAGAAGTTTTTTAGCGGTCATCAGCGTATGAATTATGTCACAGCTTCTAATGCACTTGTCAAATCTCATTTTATATCAGTCATGGCTACAGATGATAACACAGAGGTTGAGTTTTCAAACCCTAAGCTTCTTTTTCACGGTCAGAGTAATCACACCTTCCAAGTGAATTTAAACGCAGGTGAAACTTACATCGTAGGTAATTCTATGATTGGAATAGCCAATGAATGTGGAACCACAGACGAATGTATGAATGACTACAATGGCACCAAAATTATTTCTAACAAAGATATAACGGTGAACTCGGGATCCCTCATGGGAGGATATTCCAAAAGCTCAACAGATGAAAGCAGGGATCTAGGATTTGATCAAATTGTCCCAGTAGAGTTTGCAGGTCAACAATTTATTCTCATCGAGGGAAATGGTACATCAAACAATTCTTCTAATGAAGTAGGGATAGTCGTTGCAACTCAGGCCAATACGACGATCCATGTGAATGGTCTCACTGATGCAGCCAACACTTATACTTTGGTAAATCCTGGCGATTATGTGGTAATCCCGTGGGAGAAATACACCGATAACAATATGTTTATTCAGGCTGATAAAGATGTCTATATCTATCAAACTCTAGCCGGAAGTAGCTCACCTGCAACTCCGGGTATGATCTTTATCCCCAGGCTGACGCTTGATGGCACCAAAGAAGTTTATATCTCGGGTATATCGGCCATCGGGACCCCCTTACTCTATCTCACCACTGAGAAAGGCTCTGAAGTCTCAATCAATGATGTTGTTTTGGACCCAAGTACGGCGTTAAGTGTGCAAGGCAATGACGACTGGGATGCATACAGAATTCAGGATCTTAATCCCTACGGCGGACCGGCTGTAGATTTTCATATTCTTTCTACAGGTATAATTAACGCTGGAGTCAGTTTTGCTAATGGAAGCGCTGGTGGTGGGGGGTACTATTCAGGATTTTCCAAGGACAAATCCAATGCTGGAATTGGTAATTTTGGCAAGCGTGAATTTGATCTTTATTGCGAAGCGACAATTGAGCTAGTGGCCAAAGGTGGTATCAAATATGTATGGAGTGCAACTGATCCATTTCATGAAGTTTTAATAGACCGCGTCAATGATTCAACTTATCATTTTATACCCAAAACAGCAACACCAGATGGTTCATACAAATTCCAAGTCATTACAACTATAGAGACACTCAGTGGTGATCGACAAGATACGACGATTTTAAAAGTGAATTTACTTCGCTTGGGGGATGAATTTGGAGGAGCCAAGCAGACTTGTGTGGGAGAATCAGTTCAACTCAATGAAGATGCGTCCTCGAGTCTGGATGAATTTTATCTCTGGGATACAAATCCATTCTTAAGCTCAACGGTGATTGCATCGCCTGTCTTTAAGGGTGACTCAAGTTTGATGGATGAAGAGACAGTGTTGGGGGTAACTTTTGATGATGGAATTTGTAATATTCCAGGTAGTGTGGAGATTTTAACTGAAGATTG
>CAWVXU010000114.1:0-6115 GCA_963934255.1 uncultured Fibrobacterales bacterium | reverse complement strand
AATTAAGTCTGCCTGAGTTAGTCTTGTAAATGAGCCTTGACTATTGATTGAAATACCTTCTGTATCACTTCCATCTGCACTCGTGGAAGTATTAAGAAATATTGAGTGTATAGGAACTCCAAGTGAAGCAGCTTCCATTGGGTCAGGATAAGTAAGTCCTGTCGTTTCTGAGAACGCACCATCACCTAGGAAGACGATTGCCTTATTAAAATCTTGATATTTAGATTGTGCTAAGTTTAAATTGGCCTGTGCTATTGCTCCACCGGGGTATGTTCCCCCCCCATAATTTGGGTTGGTACGGTCCATTAAGACCAAACTATTTTGATCAGATAGCTCTGAAATTTGTACATAGGTTGAGTCAATCATTCCTTCTGTTTGTCCTGACCCGAAACCTGACCCTAAAGAACTAAAACCGACAAATCCCGCGTGCGACTTAGGATCTAAACTTTGTAAGTGATTCATCGCAGCGTCAATGGCATCAGCTGCAATTCTTGAAGCATCATTAGTCGCCATACTTCCTGATTGATCAAGAATAAAAAATAGCGCTGTAGGTCTTGATTTATCTTCCACAATTTCGCAAATACTCAAACCATTTTTATCAATCTTGGTGACATTACCTGGTACCTGATAAACTTCACCTTCAATTAAGCTAGGGTCTAAGCATTTCAATCTTCCATTATTGCTAATAGACTCTATATCACAGCGCTTGATGGTTGCTTTATTAATTTCATAATAAGCGCCTGAATTTACAATTGCAGAGGATGAGGATGTAGAAACTGAGGAGGAAGATAGAGTTACATCGATAGACGAACTTGAAGTCACTTCCGAAGAGTTTGGTGAATAATCAATTCCATTATGAAAATCCATATTAAAATAACCAGAGTCTCCAGCATCTCCCGTACATTCGCCTAAGTTTTTCCAGACAATTCCACCAGAGCATGAAGTATGTGATATATTTGCACCTAAGGGGTTTTGATCTATAGACCACCAAGAACAAAGTTCAAAATTCATTGAACTTGAACTCACTATCTCACCCTGTACATTGTACCCAGTTGATGCATTCCAGGTATTTTTGCATTGAGCAGCTGATAATAAATTCACAGACACTAATAACCAAATGATATTGACCATAATTAATCGATAAAGCATATATCAATCCTGTATTAAGTGAAGTGCTGATCAGCAGAGTTCCTATGAAATTATGCTCGATTTCCCTCATTCACTATTTATATCAGACAAAACACAAGGATAGTGTCCTCAAAAAGTGTACAAGGGTTGACTAAAGTCTTATGAATGTCTTATGGAAATCTTGTTTATTTGATTGTGTAATCATTCCATCAGGCAAATGGAATCACCCAGGGTTATCCTGGTTACAAGATGTAGTTCAGGCTTTGGCCTTGAATTATCTAAGCTTCTATACCCATCTCACTACCAACTTCTAGTGACGGCACTTCCTCAGAGTGTACACTTATTAGAAGAAGCAAAACTCTTCGTATCTGATCGATTGATTCACAGGGAGTTGGATGTCACTAGCACTTAGTCGATTGAAAAAATTATTGACAATGTGCATGAAACCTTTGGTGGATTCGATATTCTCGTCAATAACGCGGGTTTCAGTTATCGTGGAGTTTTAGAAGAGATGCACCCTGAAGATTTTGTTAAGGATCTCTGTCTTTTGGGATTTTATTTTCACCTCTAATATTATCAATCAAGTTGTTTTAGTTTGACTTTTTTACTGACTCAAGCAGATGGTTCATGGTTTCAACTTGTTCTCAATTTGGAACACCAAAAACACAAAGTATTCCTAATTAAACCAACCAGGCCACTCTAATCCCTCAAAATTCACAAAATTCATCCACGAGATGACGATTTAAAGTCTTTTTACCATTAAATAAGTTGGGACTTGCTTGATTTTCATTAAATTTGGCTCTATGAATGAATTAGAACTATTAGCCCCAGCGGGCACGATTGAAAAAATGCATTATGCTTTTGCCTTTGGTGCAGATGCAGTCTATGCAGGACAGCCACAATTCTCACTACGCGCACGCGAAAACGGTTTTCAAACTGTTGAAGATGTTGCTTATGGAATTGAGTACGCTCACAATTTAGGCAAGAAATTTTATCTCGCCTCGAATATTATCCCTCACAATAACAAGATCAACTCTTTTACCAAAGCGCTTGATCAAATTATTGAGGTCAAACCAGATGCACTCATTATGACTGACCCTGGTATGATTCATTATGTTCGTCAAAACCATCCAGATCAAGAAGTCCACCTCTCTGTCCAAGGTAACTGTACAAACTGGTCAACTGCTAAGTTCTGGTATGACATGGGTGTCAAACGGATTATTTTATCACGTGAGCTTCGTCTACGTGAAATCATTGAGATTCACGATAAAGTTCCTGAAGTTGAGCTTGAAGTATTTGTACATGGTGCTGTTTGTATGGCTCACTCTGGACGTTGTTTACTTTCAAACTACATGAGTATGCGTGATTCCAATCAAGGTGCTTGCTCAAACGCTTGTCGCTTTAATTACTCACTTTATGCTGGTAACGAACCTCAAGGTGGAGATCAATATGTTCCACTCGAAGGTGAATTTTTCTTAGAAGAGCAAAAGACTCCTGGTGACATGATCCCTATTGATGAAGATGAGTATGGTACATACATCATGAACTCAAAGGACATGTGTGCTATTGCAGTACTTGATCAACTAGCAGAAGCTGGTGTGGTATCATTCAAAATTGAAGGCCGTACTAAGTCTCAATATTATCTCTCGCAAGTTTGTAAATCATATCGTGGTGCTATTGATGATGTACTTGCTGGTCGTCCGATTGCTCAAGAGCATATTAATAATGCTCACAAAACTGAAGGCCGTGGATTCTTCCCTGGGTTCTTCGTACCAGAGCGACAAATTCCTCAAAACTATGAAGCCACTCGTGTTCAATCTGAAACAGGCTCTGTAGTGGGTATCGTTCGCGGTTGGGACACTGAAACAAGTGAAGCCATCATTGACGTCAAAGGAAAATTTGAAACAGGCGATCAAGTTGAAGTCTCTATGCCGAAGTCTTCAGAAGTTATTTCTGCGAGTGAGATGCGTAATCACAAAGGTAAACCTACTGATGTACTTAATTCAGGTGTAGACAAGTGTCGTATTAAACTTGATGCTGATCCTGGTGAATATGCATTTCTTGTTAAACGTCATGACCTAGTTAAAGAATTGGAAACTGCTGTTAAAGCTTAATACTTTCTCAGTTATTCAACTTTGAATTAAAATATTAGGACCTCTAGTTGATAGAGGTCCTTTTTTGTTTACTTGACAATTTGAGCTTGAATCTTCATTGAAGTTATAAGAGTGCATATTCGGGTGATTAACTTTGAGTATCTTCGTCTAGCCTTTGCTTTAATATCACTTTAAAATCATCTGAAAGTTTAGCTGCTTTTATTTTTGTGCTTTCAAGTTTTGAAATTTTACATATATCTCTAATACGACCTATTTGTATTTGAGAAATACGACATGCAGTACAAATCATCAGATGGAACTTCATGGATAATTTTTCCATAATGGACAATGACTTATCTTGATCTTTGGACATCAAAAAAGAAGCTCGATCACAATTCATAGTCATCTAATACGCCTTTTTCCATCCATATCTTTTGCACACAATCTTTTAGCGTTTTGCGTGCTCGATGCATCACAACATATAGTTTAGTCGAAGTAATATCCAAAATATTACACACATCTTCACTATCGATGTGATCTATTTCTCTCATGATGAATATCTGTTGGATATGCTTGGGAAGTTTCTCAACACATTCACTTAAAACCGAGCCTAATTGCTGATTAGAGAGAATAGTATCAGCCCTTTCATCCCAACGGATAGGCTTATGATTTTGATAGAGGTGATTTTGAAAATGTTCAGAATCGTCGCTATCTGGTGCGAGTTGAGATTCAGGAATCTCACGGCCTTTTTTACGATAGTAATCTAATATCTTATACTTAAGTATACCTATCAACCAAGTTCGCTCACTTGAATTCCCACCAAAACGTGTTTGGGCCGAAAGAGCAGCTATTAGCGTATCTTGAACAAGGTCTTTGGCTTGATCTGAATCTGAAACTCTCATTAATGCAAAACGATAAAGAACATCAGAATGTAAATCAACCCAATCAGCGGAGTTATTTAAAGGATGATTCATTCATTTAAGATAACAATATTAAATGGAGAGCTCACCGAGAAAATTGATAAAAAAATGCGCCAATCAATAGATAGACGCAAACAAAGATTAAAAAAATAGCAACTGAGAAGAACTTCTAGAGGGGAGCAGATAGGGTAAGAAGGACTCGCTCTCAGTTGCTTCTTTTAATCTACCCTAATTGAGAACCTTTGTCCAGCTTTAAAGCCCCTTTTCTTTAATTGCAAGCGAAATATAATTCAAATATCCATTATTTATATAATTCATCATGGCTGTAACGAGTTGTCAATGTTTTACTCTTTGCCCTCACCATCTGCTTTGGTTCATGTATCAAAATCGTAAAATCTGAATTTAACACCCAACCCGTGTTCAAATCGATTGTAACCAGGCTTAACAAAGAGTCAGCCACTATGTTTTCTTGACTCACCGGGATAACTCCCTCCCCCTCAATCACCATAGAAGTTGAGTCGACTGAAATCACATGATATTTAGTAAGAACCGATTTTAAAATTGATTGTTGAGAGTTCTGTAATACAACCCAAGAATCCCCTACTCCAACGCTAGTATCAGGGAACAAGCCTTCATAAAAACCAAAGACATTGGTATTTTCGTTACTAAGCATCTCCGTTTTGAGTTGTTCTTTTAATTTCACTCTGTACAATTCAGCTTTTGTAGAGTCAATTTTTAATGACCCCACTAACAGATCCATCTGCGGAACTAAAGAATCCACGTTTACATTTGAATGAAGAACTTTATACTTTGAATCTACCTTAAAATCATAACTCACTTGCGTTCTCATTTTAAACTGAAATTCAGCTCCGGTTTTGGCAGAATTTGAATTCATAGAAATTTCTTGGTTAGCTGTTTGAATCAATGACTTCATTGCTTTTACATGAAAGTGAATTAAAGAATCTGAACTTCCCAGATTTTGAACAACACTTAAGGTCATTGAAGAGGTATCAGCTTGTCCTGGGTTTTGCCATTCAGTAGATATTTCAACTATTTGCTGTAACTCTTCACCTGGTTTAGGGTGAAATTCAAGAAGATATTTTGTTGGTGATAATACTTTTGAAGAACAAGCCACAAACGAAATACTCGCCATCCCGAATAAGCTCAGTAAAACGACACTAAAAAAGTAATGTGGCGAAAATGTAAACATGATTGAACCTTAATTAAACTTGGTAAGATTACTGATTTTGTCACGACCAAGAGTTCACTTAGACAATAAATAACAATTGCACACCACTAGCACCTATTTATTTTATGTTATCACTAGGAGATCATATGAAATTACCAAAAATAAGCTTAATTCGACAAGTGTTCTTATTCTGTTTACTAACAGGCAGTTTATTCACCTTATGGGCTACAAACAAGGAAAATCCGATGAAAACAAATGCTAAATTTGAATACACACTCACAGAAGAAGAGTGGAAAGCTAAACTCACACCGCTACAATTTCAGGTCGCGCGTGAATCTGGTACCGAACGCTCATTTACCGGCGAGTATGTCAAAAACAAAGAAGACGGCGTCTACCATTGTGTGGGTTGTGATCTGCCTCTCTATGATTCCAAAACCAAATTTGAAAGCGGTACAGGGTGGCCTAGTTATTATGAAGCTATCATCGCCCAAAACGTTCGTGAATTCAAAGACGGTACACTGGGGATGGAGCGTGTGGAAATTGTTTGTAATCGATGTGGGTCACACCTAGGACACGTGTTTCCCGATGGCCCGCAACCCTCAGGCATGAGACATTGTGTGAATTCAGCTTCATTGACATTCAAAAAAAGATAACTGCCTAGCTAATTCAGCTAAAGATTCACTTCACTTTTAAACCAAGATTTTTCTACACTATATAATCGAAAGATTACTGTTTAAATTTCTTAGGTTTATTATGAAGAAGATACTTATCGCCTTGATTGTCAC
>CAWVXU010000113.1:0-6295 GCA_963934255.1 uncultured Fibrobacterales bacterium | reverse complement strand
GTAAATGCCCATAGAGATGTGAGAATGATGGGCCATATAAATACTCCACCTTGATCTAAATATTCTTGCATCATGTCTTCCGCGGTTTAGTTTGAACCTAATATATTTTAATTTTAATAATTTAATAATCTCGTCAGTGTTTTGTGTTCTCTTGAGAGTACTTTCTACCTCATTATAATCTAATTCTTTAATGGGTTATTATAAGCACGATAATTAAGGAGCTGAGGGTATCTAAAAACAAAAAAGCCTTCCATTGGAAAGCTTTATAAGTAAATAGAGGTGAAATAATTAGCTAGCTAGTCCAAAAGTCACACCCACAAGGATATTTATGTAAGTAAAGCCTTGGATAGTTGCCTCAGGGTCAACTCCAAGCGACACCCCTGGTTGAGCCTCGATAAATATATCTTGAGGGCCTTTGAAGTCAAAAACACATTGAAAACTAGCGCCGAGGTTGAAAAAACTATTAGAGATTCCTGATTTTTCACCTTGTTGAATGCCAATAAGGCCACCCAAACGTGGACGAATATCCCCGGGATAAGGTGAATACATCGTGATAAATGAGATACCATAAACTTGCATATCAATGAGTGCTTCGACGGGGTCAATCTCTTTAATCGTGTGACTAGAGTAATTAATTCTAAGACCGATATCAGTTTGATCATTGAATCCCTTTTCATAGCCAACTTGAGCACCAATCCCTGCCCCTTCGATAAGACCGATATCAGAGAAGTTAGGACCACCAGTTATGAGAATTGCGCTTTCGCCTTCTAGGGCGTAGAGGCTTGTAAACATGAATATGCTAATTATAAGTGTTTTCATTTTATTCTTCTACCATTTCGGATTCAATTAATTCTTGAGAGTCACTGAGATACACTTTGTATTCTTCAGTTTTATAACCCTCTTTTTTCAGAGTAATAATGTGTTTACCTGGATCTAATTTAAGAACCGCACGTGTGCCATTGTATTCACGCACAGGACCAATCTCTTGATCATCTACATAGACAATAGCTGAGGTTGGTTGAACTTTAAAGATAATAGTGCCTGATTGATCATCTGTAAGTACTGAGGTATTATTTCCACCACACGCTAATAATAGTAATGTTATAGTTGTTATTAATAAAATTTTCATTTTTGACCTTCCATCAATTCAACAATATAGTCCTTCTGTATATCAGTTCCACTGAGAATTGTACAAATAGAACCTTCATCCAAATCACTCGAGCCAAATTGAGAAATAACTTGAATCATTCCAACTTCAGTCCCGGGTAGTTGAATCATTGCACCAGTCATTTTGTTTTTGATTTGTTTGCCAGGCTTGAAGACTTTTAACGTTTGGCCGACCTTGATCCCCATGCGCTTACCAGCTGTGATATAAACTCCATTTTCATCTGTATCTAAAACAGATGCCTGCCAGGGTCGAGACCTTAAGTTATTCAATATATTACCCATCAATTTAGCGATAGCGGCATTGAGTGCTTTATCGGTGAGAGTAGCGTCATAGCTTGATTTACCACCAAAACCCAAAGTAGTGGATGATGATTTATTGGCATTGGCTTCACCAAACTCAGAATAAAATGCCACACCTGTTTTGGGGTCAACAAGTCGTATAGCTACTTTAGCATGTGCTGTTTGAATTTTCTCTTTAGAGAGACCAGCATCTTGCCATTCTGTTTTGGTTCCAAGCTCGATAACCGAGCCAAAAATCAATGCCGAGACACCAATAAATTGTGAAGCATTTTCACTGAGTTTGTTTTCTTTTTCAAGAGCTTGTAGGTTTTGGCGTTCTAGTACAATAAATTCATCTGTTTGAATTAAATGAGTAGAAAGCATGTCAGCTGCTTGATCGCCAAGTGCATCAATTTGACCAAACATATTGGTGCCATAGCCTGATTTGTCTTCAAATGAGGAAACAGCTAGGCGCATTTTTGGTCCAGAATATTTCGCTTTGGGAGCTAATTTTGGAACAGAGGTTTTCACTTTTTCTTCGTGAACTTTGGATGCACACCCTACGATAAATAGTAGAGATAGACCAAGGATCAATTTACTTTTCAGGCCATTTGCCATAATGAGGTCCTTCAGGAATAGTTTGATATTGAATCGTGGCATTTTGTAATGCAATAGGGTCATAAGGAACAGAAGCTGCGTGAATCGCGTTATTGATCAATGCGGCTAGTATTCCAGAGTCATTGTTACCAGGTGAAGCTGAGAGTAGAAATTCGTCCATCCAAAGCGGCTCACCTGATTGGGTGTCAAATAATTCAAGCTGCAAGCCAACATTGACAGTTGAGCTAATGAGAATATACTTGGAGCTCCACTCGGTGACCTTCACTTTAAGTACAGCATCTGCGTTAAAAATTTCCTTGAATTTCTGTACTGGAAGTGTATTAATACGCCCAGCATCTTCAAGTTTATTCTTATTAAAAATATTGCGAGCAAGCTCTGGTGCAATAACATAATACCCGCGTTGCGCTAAAGCAGTCATCAAAATAGGGTAAGCTACTTCTTCAACATTGGTATTGGAAGTTTGGTTTTCTGGAGGAAGCACTAAAACGACTTTAGGTGGTTTAGCTGTGAGCTCTGGAGATAAGAATTTTGGTTTTCTCGTACACGCTGTAATGAGAACAACTGATATTAATAATAGACTGAGCTTTTTCATTATTCTGCTCCTTCATTTGAAACTGCTTCTTCACTAGTTTCTACATCTTCGATATTATCTGATCGAGGTGGTTCGATAGATTGAGACTGTTCGATATTAGTGGATGTATTAGAAGGTGTGTTAGAGGACGACATAGACCCAGGGTTGAGTAGCGGTCGAAATGATGCCTCTGACTCAGGAAACCTTTTGATTTCTTCTTGAATGAGACTTTGGCCTGTCTCGTTATCACCTGTTTCAATGAGATGAACCCCATAGCTTGAATGAAGGCCAGGTAGTTTATCGTTTTCTTCAATTGCTTTTTCGTAATACTCATTGCACTCTGGACCTTTTTGTTCAAAGTGACATTTGGATGCAGCACGATAGTATGTCCAACCTTGATTGGCACAACCGGATAAAAAAGTTAACGTACTAGCGGCTAACAAGATTCCTGTGATTAATTTCATTATTGATTCCCTTGTATATTATGAGGAAAAATAAAATCTTTATTGATAAAATGCCATAGATATTTTTCCACCGTAGTTATAAGCGTTTAAAGTTGAATTATAGTGGTAATCTCCATACGGGCCAAAGCCAATTAGAAGGTTTTTAGTCAAGAAATAACTCAGGTGGGGGTTAACGTATATACCAATAGTCCAAGCACTTTTAGATTGATCACTAGATAGACTTCTCCATGATTCATATCCCGGCATCATTAGTACTTCCCAAACCTGGAATAACTTTGAATTATGAGTAATTGATTTCATCACACCTTTACCAATCCCTATACGAAAAACTCTCGCGTTTTGGTATTCAGGATCTACTGCTAAAGTAGAGCCTAATCCAATTGTCCAATTAGAAAATGATGACCAATGATTATGGTCATAATATAAAGTACTCACGCCGAGACCAATTGATTTACTTGTTGATCCCAATTCAAGAGACCCTTGATATCCACTCATTTGTTCGATAACCCTGACTGAGCCTTCATCTTGTGAATAGATCGAGTGAGTAAAAATAAGTAGGAATAAAAAAAGGGTTTTAAAAATAATCAGGTTCATATAAATCCAAAATTTTAGGATGTTGTTTTGGTTGATTTACCTTGAAGTTGTTTTTTAAAGAAGAGAGCGAGGATGATAAAAAATACTGCAAATCCAGTGAGTGCTTTTCCAATAGTTGGAAGGTCTTTTATTACCACAGTAAATACAATAACTACAAGTAAGATTGTAGCGACTTCGTTATAGAGCCTAAGAAATTTACTACTATACTTTTGTATCTCACCATTGAGTAGATTTTTGCGGATCTTCATGCAATGAAAATGATATGCAAATAGTCCGATAAGAAGTGTGAGCTTGATATGCATATAAGGGAAGGATTTTAAATTAGACCAAATTCCCATTTCAAAACCAAGCCAGATTCCAAAAACTGTTGTGAATATCATCGCTGGAGTTGTTATTCCATTCATAAGACGTCTTTGCATAATTGCAAATTGATCTTGAAGAATTTTGCGTTCTGGCTCCGGCCTTTGATCTGCTTCAACATGATAAATATAAAGTCTGACAATATAAAATAACCCTGCAAACCAACTGACAAGCCCAATAATGTGAAGTGCTTTAATGATGGTGATACTCATGATGGATTTCCTTTTTAAATTTTGACTTAAGATTCAATTTTATTTGAAATATCAAATAAGCCTTGAGAAAAAAGAGTATCTACTTTATCAGTAATTTCAGGGTCTTCAATCAATGGTGGGGCGTGGTGTTTCTTGATTCTCGCATCAATGATGAGTGAACCTTTACAACCAAAGTGTTTGTTTTTGGTAAAGGATTTTACTCCATGAATATCATGACTTGGGTTTGATCGAGTAAAACAAACCCATAAAAAATTACCCAACTCTTGAGCGCAAAAATCCGAATCATCCACGATGACAATTAATGGTAAGCCATCTAAAGTATCTGTGGCGAGAATTTGAGACAAGAGTTTTATCTCTGCTTCGGCTAGAATTTGGCCTTCCCATTTTGGCCCGTTGAGAGTCATAACCCCTGGCATGGAGATGGTGGGTTGAGTAAAGTGGGCATGAAGCTCTAAGTTATCTGGTACTTGATTCCAAAGGTCCCGTTGTTTGTCACCACTGGCGGCGATGACGAGTTTAGAGCCTTCGTTGATGCTTTCACCGGAATAGTCAAGTGTGTCAATCGTCGTTCTAGTTTGGAAGTGTAAATCTCTAGTCCAATCCACTCGCTCTAGGATGTGAGAGAAATATCCTTTGATATCATGAACACTAAATTTCTCGGGTTGCAGAGAATCTTGTTTGGTGGCAATCATCAGGTATTTGGCGAGAGAGCACTGCCCAAAACCTAGAACTGCATTGGCTTGAGTGAGTAACTCTTGTGGTTTATTTCGTTTTTGGTAGGGTGTGTATCTTTCGCTACCTTCTACAAGTAGAAGCGGGTGAACCCCTGAAGCATCTACTGCGTTTAAATCTTTTACACCAGGCAGCGAGCTTGCTACAGCGCCATCTGTAATCCAGTGAACCATATTTCCAAATGAGGTATCTTCTTGGGGTGGCCGGCCTACGACAGTAAATGGCCAAATAGCATCTTTTCTATGAAAAACTTTGTGAACTTTGATGCAAGGGAAGTCGTGTTTAAGTGAGTAGTAGCCTAGGTGGTCTCCAAAAGGCCCTTCTGTCTTGGGTTCTTTGGAAAGAGTACCGGTAATAACAAAGTCAGCGTCAGCGCTGAGCAAGTGCCCCTCTTTGAGAGAGTATTTAAAGTTTCGCCCAGCAAGTGCTCCTGCAAATGAAAGTTCAGGTAGGTCTTCCGGAAGCGGCATGACGGCGGCAAATGTATGGGCCGGAGGACCACCTATAAAAATTGAAACCTTTAGATCTTCACCTAACTCAACTGCTTGAGTGTGATGAATGCCAATCCCTCGATGAAGTTGGTAATGGAGTCCAATTTCTTTGTTGAGTATGTAATCATTACCAGTGAGTTGAACTCGGTACATCCCTAAATTGGAGTGCCTCCAACCTGGCCTAGTGGGGTCTTGACTAAAGACTTGTGGTAAGGTGATAAATGCTCCACCATCATCAGGCCAGCTTTTTATAGCTGGAAGTTGGTCAATTGTGGTTTCCCCCCATTCTACTTCACCTTTATTTGTCTTTAGTGGTAGCGCGGATGCTCCAGAATTAAGTAATTGTGGCATTGAAGAGAAATTTTTAAGAATACTCATGGGCCCATCAGTCTTGGCTTGAACCATTGACTTGACACCTTTGAGGGTTTTACGGAATAAAAAACGACACCGTTCTTCTGTTCCGTAGAGGTTAGTTAAAGCTGGAAAAGGACTTCCTTTAACGTTTTCAAATAATATGGCGGGGCCGCCTTGGGAATATATTCTTCTTTGAATTTCAGCCATTTCAAGATTGGGATCAATCTCTTCTTTGATACGAATCAGGTGATTGTTCTTTTCTAGATCGAGTACAGCTGCTTGTAATGATTTATACATAATTATTTCCTTACCCTATTTAATTTAGAAAGAAAAGCCAGAGAAAATAAAATCCCCTAAAGAAGAATCACAAGGGGCTTTTATTGAGTCGATCAAGTGAGAAACATTGAATTACTGAACTGTCACCATTGTGGCTGGTAATTCTGTCGTTTCAAT
>CAWVXU010000112.1:0-6411 GCA_963934255.1 uncultured Fibrobacterales bacterium | reverse complement strand
TGAGTCCAATAGCTTTTTGTATGAAAAATTAAAAGAACTAGTAAATAAGCATAAGAATTCATCTATCCAAATCGAGTATACGGGTGGACTCCTCAATAACCTCATAAGCCAAAGTCTAGTTAAAGACGAAATCACCCAAACCGCAAGTCTTGCAGTCATTTTCATATTGACTGGCTTATTGATTTTCTTCTATCGCCAACCCTTAGTCCCCCTCATCGCTACCCTCCCTATTGTCATGGCCATCGTTTGGACTTTAGGCTTTGCTTCAGTTGTCTATGGTCACATTAATATTATTAGCTTGGTGCTCGGCGTTATACTACTTGGGGTGGGGACAGATTCAGTGATACATCTTTTAGCTCGCTATGGAGAGGAAAGACGTAAAGGCTTAGGGCCATTTATTGCATTTGAAAATATCATATTAGAAACAGGACCAACGATTACACTCTCAAGCTTTACTACTGCAATTGGTTTTTTTAGTCTACGTGTATTGCCTTTTGAAGGTTTACAAGAATTTGGTACACTCGCTGGCGTAGCAATTCTATTTTCCTGGTTATCCTCAATGTTGGTATTTCCAGCCATATTGATTCTACTTCAAAAAGCCCACAGCTTCAAAGTCTATGGTGAAAAGATAAAGAATCATTTACAGTATGAAAAGGGACCTATACGGCATTGGGGTTTATTAATTGTCATCACTATTCTCATTTCAACATCCCTATTTTGGGTTAAACTCCCTCCAAAACTTGCTAACAATTTAGAAACTATGGGCTTTATTCAAGTCAACCCTAGCGCCGACAAAACCTTAGACTCACTTAATTTAGGGTTACCCGATCCCGCTATTTTCAGAGTGGCTGGTGAACACAATCGACAAGCTCTTACTAAAAAGCTAAAGCTTATTGCGAAAGACTCAAGTAGCCTTATTGCTAAGATTTTAACATTTGAAGATGCTTTACCCTTTCAGCAAGAAGAAAAAATTGAAATACTAGATGAAATAAGAGAACTTTTATCACCGAGTATTATGGAGAGTTTAAAGGGTGAATCCCTTGAAAATGCTGAATTAATTCATGAATCAATTACCTTAAAACCCGTCGAACTAAAAGACTTACCTAGTTCTTTCAAGAAAAAA
The DNA here is from genome assembly GCA_963934255.1 of uncultured Fibrobacterales bacterium. Classification (GTDB taxonomy): domain Bacteria; phylum Fibrobacterota; class Fibrobacteria; order Fibrobacterales; family CAWVXU01; genus CAWVXU01. The sequence continues at coordinate 5,288 of CAWVXU010000112.1, read as the reverse complement.
TTCCAAGGCAAGAATGAGGGTTTAGGACAATACACTTTTGTTTTCCCCAAACACAACACCAATTTAGCTCAAGAAAATCTCCAATTTGCCAATGAAGTCCGCGAGATAATGGTTGATGAAAATCCTCATTTTAGTACAGGTAAATCCATACTTATTGCTGATTTTATAGAATCAACCTATCCTTACCTGATTACCCTACTTTTGTGGACATTGGGGAGTATTAGCTTGCTTCTAATCATCGAAATTGGATTCAAAGATTGTTTTACCATCATATTTAGCGTACTACTGGCTTTAGGCTTTATTCAGGTCCTCATTTCCCAATTAGAAATTCCAATCACACCTTTGAATTTTTTAATTTTTCCTTTAATCTTAGGCTATTGTTTTGATGGTGTTTTACATATTCACCAAAGATATCGTGAAGAAGCTACAGGATCAATTCCTTTTGTCATGCGAAGAACCGGTGCTGCAATTATAGCTGCATCCATCACAACAGCTTCAGGATATCTGGGCTTTGCCATTAGTGATCACCCCGGCCTTTCCGGAATTGGAATTCTAGCACTTTTGGGAGCCTCAGCTAGTCTTATTGCATCATTTATTATACTTCCAGCGATAATTGCTTGGGGTGATTTAAAACGTTTACGTTCTCAGTTGAAACTTAAAGGGTAAAAAGATTTTTTGACGATATTTTTCTAAATTTATCAAAAATTATTTACTTGGAGTAATCATGAAAGCATTAGCTACTCGCCTCAGTAGAGTTTCCCCTTCTATGACAGTTGCAATTGACACCAAAGCCAAAGAACTTAAGGCTCAAGGCAAAGACGTCATTGGTCTAGGTGCCGGTGAACCAGACTTTGACACCCCTGACTATATTAAAGCTGCTGCAATAAAAAGCATCGAAGATGGACTTACCAAATACACTCCTCCAGCTGGTATTTTATCTGTAAAAGAAGCCATATGTAAAAAATTACTCAATGAAAACGGCGTTTCCTACGACCCTACTCAAATAGTTATTTCTAGTGGAGCCAAACACTGTATTTCTAATGTTTTCACTGCACTAATTGAAGAAGGTGACGAAGTCATTATACCTGCACCATTTTGGGTAACATACCCAGAATTAGTCAAATTATATGGTGGCACACCTGTCGTCGTATCTGCCGGTGTTGAAAACAATTTCAAAATTACTCCTGAGCAATTAGAAGCAACAATTACTCCAAATACTAAAATTTTTATCCTCAACAGTCCGTCTAACCCTACAGGTGCGGTTTATAATGATGCTGAATTAGAAGCATTTGCTGAGATTTGTGTCAAACACGACATTTATGTCATGGCCGATGAAATTTATGAACACATCACTTATGATGGTGTTGCTTGTCGTTCAATCGCTTCTTTCGGTGAAGAAATCAAAGAACTCACCATTATCGTTAATGGCGTTTCTAAATGTTTCTCAATGACTGGCTGGAGAATTGGTTACATAGCTGCAACAAGTGCTATTGCTAAGGGGATTTCTAAAGTTCAATCTCAAGCAACTCATCACCCTGCTAATGCATCACAATATGCAGCACAAGCAGCGCTCGAAGGTGGGCTTGAATTTGTTGGTACAATGAATAAAGAGTTCATCAAGCGTCGTGATTACATCCTTTCAGAGCTTCGTTCTATTGAAGGTGTTCGCGTTCCTACTCCAGAAGGTGCATTCTATGTCTTCCCTGACGTAGGTCCCTATATCGGCAAAAGCTTTCAAGGTAAAAAATTGCTAACATCCATTGACCTTTGTGCTTACTTGCTTGAAGAACAACTTTTGGCTATTGTGCCCGGAGCAGCTTTTGGTGCAGACACATGTGTACGTTTATCTTATGCGACCTCAATGCAAAACATTGAGGGTGCCTTAGTTCGCCTTAAGGCGGGACTAGCTGCGTTAGAAGACTAATGAATGACTGTTAATAGCTACAAACTTCAAAAGCCCGATTTTCGGGCTTTTATTTTTTACTGATAAAGAGATAAAGTAGAGTTAAATTTGAATGATGAATGATATAAAATCTGGTAAAATATTCGGTGAATACGAAGTCCAAGGTAAATTAGGCAAAGGTGGAATGGGTAATGTCTATAAAGCATTAGACGTGAGTTTTAAACGCTTTATTGCCTTAAAAATAACTGATGCACTTGAAAGTGTATCTGCAGATGATATTCTTCGCTTTGAAGCTGAAGCTCATGCTATGAAAAACCTCGAGCATCAAAACATTACTCCAGTATATAAGTATGGAGTGATTGAGGATCGTCAATATATCGGTATGAAGTTTGTTGAAGGTAGGTCACTCGCAGAAATAATCAACAAAGGTAAAGTTAAATTACCTCTCGTGATAGATTATGCCAAGCAAATTGCACGTGCCCTGCTTTGTGCTCATGCAGCGGGAATTGTACATCGTGATGTCAAACCTTCCAATATCATGGTACAGACAGATAATCACATTTATCTCGGCGACTTTGGCATCTCTTTTGCCCTCAATCAGAACCGACTCACAAAAGCCGGTATGGCAATGGGAACTCCTGAATATATGTCCCCTGAACAGTGCCAGGGACTCCCTATCGATGCGCGTACAGATATCTATGCATTTGGTGTCATACTTTATGAATTACTTTTTAACCAACCTCCATATTCAGGTGACAAGCCTTTGGCAATTGCCTATAAGCATGTTCATAAAAAAATAGAAATGCCTGTTGAGTCTCAACAATTTCCTATTGAACTTATCGAAATGATTAAGAAATGTCTTAATAAAAAGATGGCAGACAGGTATCCTTCAATGGCTGAGATACTTGATGAATTGGACGAGATCAACTTACAATCTCCAACACCTTCTTCAGTCACTGCTCAAATTCGAAAAAAATCAACCCAACAAAACCAAAAGCTAAAAGTCCAAAGGGCACCCTTTTCGGCCATCGTACTTTTGATAAGCTTATTGGCTTTAATTATATCAATTGGTGGAAATGTTTTTCTATTGCTAGATTCAAAGAAATTGAAACTACCCATCATTGAAGAGGGCTTTGTTTACGAGCCCAGAAGTAATGATTCTATTGCTCTTAGTCAGATGGAGAGCTTACTGTGGGAACAAAAACCTAAAAACAAATATCGTACGTATAAGATTAGCTTCAACAAAGAAATTCTCTTGAACGGTGTCTCAATGCAATGGTCTACCCTATCCAAAAAAGAGAAAAATCCTGGTGTGATCATTATTAAAAGTAATCATGGGGAAAAGAGAAAAATATCTTTATACCAAGGGAATCAAACTCAATATTATCATTTTCAACCCATGGTAATCAACAGTATTGAGATGATGATTTCAGATAGAGAAGTCAACACCAAAGACCCTTTTGAATTATTTAATTTGAAATTTCTAGGCTACGAACTTTAATCCAAAACCTCACAAATCCCGTTGTGAAAAAAAGCGATATTTATAGTTCATAAATAGTGAGTTTACTCGTCTAATGAGTATGAAAAATTTTGGTAGACTGGCAGAAACTCGAGCAACAAACTATCTCAAACACCTTAACTATAAAATTCTTGAAAGAAATTGGTATTCAAGTCTGACACCTTATCACAAAAAATGGAAAGGCGAAATTGATATTATCGCTCAATCACCGACCGGCCAGCTTATATTCGTTGAAGTTAAGGCTAGAAATGGAACTAAGTATAGTCCAGAGAAAGCAGTTAACAAGTCCAAACAAGCTTCACTTAAAAGGTTATGTGAAAGCTATATTTATAGGTATCAAAAGTTAGATTCAATGATTCGTTTTGATGTCATTGCCTTAAATCGCATTCAAAACTATTGGAAAATCAAACACATTATTGGAGCTTTTTAAAATGAAAGTTTTACCTCTACATCCGGAAAATCCACAAAAACGTTTAATAGCTGAAGCTGTTAAGGTTTTCAAGCAAGGTGGACTCGTCATCTATCCGACTGACAGTGGATACTCGATAGGTTGTGATGCCCATAATGTCAAGGCAATTCAAAAGTTATACCAAGCCAAGCGTCATATCAAAAAATACTGGATGGCACTCTTAGTATCAGAGTTTAGCTCTATCCCGGAGTTTGCGCTTGTCAATAATAAAGCTTTTAAGGCCATGAAACAAGTCATGCCTGGTCCTTATACCTTTATCTTACCTGCTCAAATGGATATCATTCGTAAACTCAAGGTCAAACGTAAAGAAATTGGGGTTCGTATGTCAAAACACCCTGTAGTAAAAGGACTTTTTGAAGGAGGTGTTGGTCCTATCCTTAACACTGCCGCCAGGCTTGAGGAAGACCTTGACTATACAGACAATGACGAATTAATTAAACACTTCAAAGGGGTGGGTGATTTATTTTTGGATATTGGAGAGCTGCAGCTGAATCCCACTAGTATTATCAATTTCACTGATGGCTATCCTGAAGTACTTCGAGGAGAATGGCCGTATTAATTAGTGAGAAAAACTTCTTTCAATTTAGCGCTCAAATTCTAATTTTGGAATTGCCTTACTAGACATGGTTCCTTGATAATATTTACACTCTAGTTTCTCTAGAAAGTCTAGCTGTTATTTCTCCACAACTTCTGCTGCAATCTCAAGGTCTAAGCTTTTGGGCATTTTGGTAAATGCTCATGTAATTTCAGCAGCATCACTTTGGCTTAAATTTCATTAACAAAACTTCTATCTCATTTAAAATCGTGAAATACGGATTTCTTTAAGTAAGACAAAGAACTATATCCTGTAGCAAAATCATAGAAAACTATATTCACCAAACGGGCGAATCGAATGAGTCTCATCAGTATAGAGATAAATTTTAGTGGAGAGATAAGACCTTCTCTACATGAATCCAACTAACCAATGCCTCAAATCTATCAATTTTGATTCATAGGTAAGCATGACATCTACGTAGATCATCTATATCAAAAAAAGGGCGAACATGAGTTCACCCTTTTAAAAAGTACTTTAGTCTTCAATCATATCAATGATAAGATTATAAATCAATTACTTAGCAAACTTAGCCACTTCAGATTCAGATACCATCCCATAATTGTTACCCCATGAGTTAAGTACGTAATTAGCAAGTGAGGTGATCTCAGCAATATTTTGAGTCTGAGCAGGCATTGGAACTGAATACTTAACACCATTGACTACCAAACCACCAATTCCATCTTTAGAACCACGATAAACTTGAGTAGTAAATCTTTTCACAGTTTTCTTAGCCAGATAATCTGAATTTGCTAGTGGTGGGAATACTCCTGGTAAACCAGCACCATTGGCTTGGTGACAAGAA
>CAWVXU010000111.1:0-6724 GCA_963934255.1 uncultured Fibrobacterales bacterium | reverse complement strand
AAATTATGGTTCAGGAAATAACTATCTAAATATTTTAAACGGTCCTATCCAAAACCCAACAGTTTATTTAGATCTAGTCTCTCAACGAATTGAATTGAATTTTAATAGTGAAGTCGATACTCTTTACTCTAAGGGGAAAACGATTCAACTTATGTTTAATCAAATGAACGAAACAATACACACTCTTACATTAGTCATTGAAGATGGAGTGGGTTGGCAAAATGGCGGAAATAGTCGTATGTCGCTAAATGGAACTATTGGAACAAACCTCCTTGACGAAATGAATGCAAGGTTTAAACATGGAACTCAAGTTACCATGGTATTTGCTGACAACGTATTTAGAAGTGCTTCAGATTCGTCTGATTCATTAGCTGAAGTTACTTATTCTGATTTTAACCAAGTTGGGGTGCATAGTATAACACCAACTTTGATCCATGCATCTTTTGAATTTGAAAATACAGGTCTCAATCTAGGATTTAGTAGTGAAATTTCATCTCTCAATCTAGCTTTGAGTAACCCAATTACTCTCACCGCATATAAATCTGCTACAGACTTTAAGACAATTCAATTAAATCAATCTGAATTAGTCACGGTAGTTGATTATACTGACGTGAGATTTGACCTCATTCAACACGTTGTTGATTCAATTAATGCGTTTAATTTTCAAGGTTATTCTCAGTGGACTGTTGAGTTTGAGGGGGATTATTTTCAATCATCTTATAATGGAAAGTATTCACGTGAACTATTGAAGAAAACTCAGTTCAATATAAACTCAGCAGATGTTGGTGTTGATATTAATGAATTTATGATCCATAATGTTGGCTATAATCTTGTTAAAAACGAGATATTTGTAACTACGAATCAGATTCTTAATAAAAATTTTATTCCTTTGGCTTCGTCGCAAATTAAAATCTTTAATTTTCAAGCTGGAAAAGAAATTGATTTACAACTAGGAAATAATATTCGATACTCTACGACAAATAATCAAGCTGCATACTTTACCCTAGAGGATGATGTTGCGGAAACGTTGGAAGAAATGTATGGCCTACTTGGCAAAAATGATGTGAGATTTAATTCGAATATTTTAGAAAGTGAAATAGGCAATAGTCTTATACTTGATCCTAATTCACCTTTCCCTCTGTTTTTTGATAAAAACTTTGAAGAGGAACCTATGGTTGAGAGAGTTCAGTACATCCATGATACTCAAAAACTGCATATTTTCTTAAAAGATGATATTGATATGAATTTGAGTCAGTTTTTTACCAATCCACTATTTGCGGCCGCGAGTATTCAGCTATCGGTATCAAAAACATTCTCCAATAACATAAATATTTTTACTAACCCAGATCTTTTACTCTTGAGTTCTATGACTGATGTGAGTGTGTCAAATAAAGACAGAGAGCTAATTTTTGACCTAAGCCCACACCAAGCTAAGTTAGCTAGTTGGGAATCTCAATGGTCTGATTTGTTTATTCATTTTGATGAGGGTATATTTACGTTTAATGAAGGCTCAACTGGATCTACTTATAATAATTCAGAGTCCTATGCAAATGTGACGGTTGTTTCTGATGCTAAACTTTCAAAGGTGGTTTCTACATCTTATGATGAGAGCAAACTGACCCTAACAATTAATCACACTGGAATGATAGCACCAGATTTTTCTTCAAGTCAAATATTTTTTGCTCGTGAAAACATAAATGATGAGTTTGATATTATTGGATTACAAGATATTGGAAGCACGATGAGTCTATCGAGCCAACAAGTTGTATTTGATTTAAATAGTCCACCAGATTTTGATCCATCTTCAACTACGGGCCCGATTAAAATATATGTGAATCCGTCGGCTTTTGTTAATAATAATGAACTAGGGTGGAGTATGGCCGCCCTAAATGATTTGATTAGTCCAGAGGTGGTTAATCCAAACGATTCCTTACCATTCTTTACTATTAATTTTAAAACTGAAAGGACAAATGAAGTGATTCCGACGGATGTAGTTTTTTCTTTAACCAATGACTTTACTGATAGTATTATTGGGTCTAATGGTCGAATCAAATTAATCCCCGGTCAAAACATGTTTTTCAAATACAAGGATGTCCCAGATAATTCATTTCAACTACTAGTTCCTTTAAGGCCTATTGTTGTGCATGATTATTTATCCGAAACGGGCGTACAGGTCTTAAAGTTACAGTCGGAATTTGAATGGAATGTCGATAACGGTGCAGCTTGGAACGTCGGCGATGATGCTAATGTATTGCTCTCTGCTGGTGGTCCGTTGTATAAAATGCGGGCACCTGCTACAGGGAGTGAATTTTTATCAAAAAGTTTAGAGATTAAAGTACCTGATTTATATCCAACTTGGAGTCCTAGGCTCCAAAGTTATGGTACAGCGACTCAAATGAGTTGGGTGTCCAATTTAAATGAAAATCAAATTTCAAATGTGACCTACAAATCTATATTACGGGGCAATGGCTACGCTGATAGCGTGCATTCGACAGACACCAAGCTTCAACGATGGCCTCTAGCAATAGGAAGTTATTCATGGAGTTATGAGTTATATGATTTGGAAGGAATAGTGTTAAAAAAAGATACCATCGAATTTGAAATTTCGAATATGATTGAATACACGTTTGATTTTGAAAATGATGATTATTCGAACTGGTATATGGTAGGTCACTCCAATACTGACACTCCTGATTTAAATAATTATCCGGTAAATAGTTCAGCTTTTCGTTGGTATGATGATGCAGAATTTGATGCGCTTTATGGTAAGAATTTTGAACTATTGAATGGTCAAAGTTATGAAACAGGAGAAGGGTTTTGGTTGTATGGGCTTGGCCTCTCTAAAATGAGTTACCAAAGCTTAGACGATTCCATTCAGAGTATTGTGGTTGAGTCACATTTTGGTGAAGAAGGCTGGGTTCAGATCACAAACCCATGGAGTTATCCTATCCCTACCGAGGCTGTTAGCTCTGGCGGACAGGCTTTATCTGTTTGGAAATGGAATCCACGAATCAGTGATTATGAAGAAGAGTTGGATAATTTATTACCTGGTGTTGGATATTTTACCCAAGTTTCATCTGCCGAAGATGTTGACATCCTTGCACAACCCTGGTTTTCATCAACAGAGCGTTCTCTTGATCAACCGGTGAACACTTTCTCTTTGTTAAAAACAAATTCAGCTTTCGAAGGTTGGTCACTTAGTTTAAAACTCATAGCTGGCGATAAAATCGATGCAAATAACTTCTTGGGTGCCAGTAGTCAAGGAGCTACCAAACAGTTTGAATTACCAGTTGGTATGGGAGATCGAGTTTCTTTGACCTTAGATGAGGGCTTAAGTCAAAACTTTAAGGAAATGGGTAGCTCTGAGTATAAATGGACCTTAAATTATAGTTCAAATATTTCGGGCCTAACTAATGGAATTATTGAGGTTCAAGGACTAGATGAAGTCAAAGCCAATGGATATGAAGTGTATTGGAATCCACAAGGGAGTTGGAAAAGGCTTGAGAAACAGAATTTCGTCAAATTATCTAGAGATTCGCAGGTATCTGAAGTAATTATCAGTAAAAATAAGCTTAATTTATTGGATTTAAACAGAAATTCAATATCTTTACAGACGTGGCCGAAATTGGTTGAAAACTTTGTTAATCTAGAGTTAGTCTTACCAGAAAATTCTGATAAATTAAGTATTGATATTTTAGATTCCCGAGGCGATATCTTATATAGCGAACAGTCTTATATCTATTCCACCCATATTAAAAGGGTATTGAATATGACAGAAGGTGTTGGCTTGACAGAGCCAGGGGTTTATTTTTTACAGGTAAAATCAGCTAATCATGTGGTCAGAGACAAGTTTACTTTTATTCCTAGATAGGGTTCATGTACCTTTATGCTTAAAAACTTCATAATACTGAGCTGTTGTCTTTTTATGACAACAGCTTTTTCTAGTATACATACCGAAGACACACTTGCTACGTTGAATAAAAGCATCAAACCTGCTGCAATTCAAGCGACTAGCGCAGGTAAGGCTATTGCGCTTATCTTTGAAGAAGAAGATTTTGATGTACAGTTAAAGGGAGTCTATCACGATGGAACTCAATGGATGACAGACTCTACGTTTGAAATTGATACAAACCTGACTATCTTGGTCGATGATCCCGAATTAAAGCTAATGATGGATGATAACAATAATGGTGATTTATTGATACTGATGTCTGATGAGAATGAAGAGAGCCAACTTGTTCATGTAAATATTTCAAATGAAGGAGAAAATTGGTATTCCAATGTGCTTGCCTCAACAGCCATTGATGACAATGAAGAAATTATAAATATTGAAGCAAAGCGAACATCTGATGGTCGGTTGCATGTGTTTTACCTTATTCATGATTTTAGTGAGTCCGGGGTTGATAAACTTTATTATGCAAGTAAAAATAATAATGGGTCATTTATCGGTCCCGTTGAAATTGTTAGTGCTGTAGAATCCTATGCTGTAGCTATTGATACAAGTGACTCCTCCTTGCATGTTGTATATGGAAATAACGATCCAGCGAGTGAGTTATTCTATATAAATTCTGATCATGATACTCCAGCCTTTTCTGCTGCTGGGGGAATTACTGGCACTAGTGGACAAGATGACGTATTGGGCTTGGAGTTTCAGGGAACTAAAATGGTATTAATATCTAAGAGTGATGAATTAAAACTTTCAGTTTACGACGATGTTTGGTCTGGTCTATTTTTGACAGCAAGCGGCGGTAATACAACAATCTATGACCCCCATGTTAAAATGGATGAAAATGAAAATATGTGGGTTCTTTGGACTGAAGATGGGTCTTCAGCTTATATCATTACTAGCCTGATTCAAGATGGTGCTCGAACTTCAAATGATACATTAAGAAATGTCTCCGGTGGCGGGTCAGTTGCAGACATTACATTTGACTTACAATTCTCCGCTGCAGGAAAGGCTTTTATTTCATACTATGCCAAACTAATCAAAGTGACTATTGGGCACTTTGTGGGAGGAACTGGCTGGATAATGCATGACCTCATTAGTACAACAGGAGACCACTCGATAAGCGTCACTCCAGACATTCTAGATAAGGCTAGTTTTTTATTCACTGAGTCAGATGACCTCATAGAAGTTAAATTTAATGGGACGGATTTTACTGGCCCCACTAATCACGGTAAATCAAAAGGCTTTGTTGTAGGGAATATTGGAACAAGCCTTGAGAACTTTATTATTTCACACAAAGAGGTTGCATTGGAGGGTACAGGTATTTGGTCTGGGTCCCTAGATAGTGAGTCATTCTTTATGAGATTTGTCAATGATTATAGTTGGACCAATGGTGGTGGAAATCATATCTGGCAAAACCCGGATAATTGGGATTGGGATATGGTTCCAGACTCGACTTCAGATGTAATTATTAATAGTGCCCATATATCTTCAAGTGTCATACTTAGCGCAGACGTTCAGGTGAAATCATTCGTTTATGAAGGGCCATCAGGTCCAGGCATTAACATGCAATCTCATAATATTGAAGTTTTCGGTGATTTAAAATTGACAAGCCCATCATATTCCAGTCCAGGAGCATTCGTCCTTAAGGGTTCCGGTAAAATTGATGCCTCAGTAGATATTCCCAAATTGCATGTTCAAGGTCAAGGCATTTACGATGTGAAAAGTTCAACATTGGATATTCTAACAAATCTAACAATAAAAGGGCCGCTAAGGAATGACTCCACTATTTCGATTTTGGATGGTGGTGAGTTGACTATGGATGGTGGGACTTTGGCAGGTCAAGGAAAAGTCGTTTTTGATGAAGGTACCTCCCTCATTGGAAGTTCTGGAACCTTGAATAATGAGTTAGAGTTTAATATGGGTGGAGTTCAAAGTTTACCTGCTAGAATTTATGAAAAAAAAGTTAAATTTTTATTAGACCAATCTGAGCGACAATCTCGGGTTGTTTTTGGTCTAGGTAGTTTTGAATTCAAAAATGATGTTGAATATATACATAGCAGCAGCACAAATATCCATTCACAAGTATTTGATTGGCATACACATAATCCAAATATTACTTTTACCAATTCATTTGAATGGTCTGGAGATGACGTTGAAGCTCCTACGCTTCCATTGAGTGAGCTTCAACTTGGCACAGGTTTGATTACATTTAATGCAAGTGTAATATTTGTTGATGGAAATATTACTTATCCAAATTTCGGCCAGTTTTTATTCCAAAACACGACAAATCAAACTCTCGAATTTCAAGGCGATACACTTCCTCATGTCAAAATCCAAGGAGGTCTTTCTTTAACTGTAGAAGATGAAAGCACTCCACTCTATCTAAGTTCACTCTATCTAGATAGTGGGTCATTTGAACTGGGGCCTGTCGAAACAATTTATGTGATTGATTCCATGAAATTACAACCTCAAATGGGGACAGTGACTATCGCTCCCGCTAATATAAATGTAGGTGGTGATTTTGATTATTCAGCGATTGCATCTAATCAACTATCCTTGGACAGTAAAAGTTTAAATGTCGTTGGTAATGCTAAAGTGGATTATCTCACCTTAGCATCAATCAATGCCACATTATCAACGTTAAACGCGTTTAATTCTAATGATAATGGTAGTAATATCAATGTTGACTTTGGTACTCAAGTACCTTTGGTAACTGCACCGGTCCCGGGATCTGTTTTGGCTAATAACTTCACTGTAGCCTATCAGATTGATGAA
>CAWVXU010000110.1:0-6846 GCA_963934255.1 uncultured Fibrobacterales bacterium | reverse complement strand
AATTATTCTAAAAAACAAAAGTATCCCGTTTACCCAGATCATGAACGGATGGGAATTGTAGCAGCATTAAAAGTTGTAGATGAAGTGTTTCCTGAAGAAAGTTTAGAGCTTAAAAGGGAATACCTCATCAAACACAAAGCAGATGTGCTTGTGATGGGTCATGATTGGGAAGGTAAGTTTGATGAGTTTAAAGATATCTGTGAAGTGACTTATTTTCAGCGCACACCTTCTGTAAGTACCACTGAAATTATTGAAAAAATTAAAGGTTAAGAATCTAAAGAATAAGAATTTGAGATTGGAAAAATTATGATTAATATTGTTTTATGTGGTGGGTCAGGAACTCGTCTTTGGCCTATTTCTAGAAGTTATTTTCCCAAACAATTTGTTCAACTTTTTGAGGGTCATTCACTTTTTCAAAAAGCAATTACACGAAATAAAAATTTCTGCGATTCACAATTGATTGTGTCAAATGCTGAGCAATATTTTTTAGCAAAAGATCAACTTGAAGAATTAAAAGTATCAGGAAATCAATATCTGTTGGAGCCTGTAGGGAGAAATACAGCACCGGCGATTGCACTTGCATGTCTTGCTTTGGACCGCAATGAAGTCGTACTTGTGACTCCTTCTGATCAAATTATTCAAAAACAATCCGCTTATGAAGCTGTTTTAAAGTCTGCAGATAGTCTAGCTCAAGCAGGGCACTTGGTGACTTTTGGTATTAGCCCCACTCGCCCAGAAACGGGATTTGGATATATTGAAACCAGTGGTGATTCAGCATCTGGTTTTGGTGGACAAAGTGTAGAAGCTTTTAGAGAAAAGCCCGCCAAAGAACTCGCTGAAAAATACATCGCTCAAGAGAACTATTTTTGGAATTCAGGGATGTTTTGTTTTAAGGCAGGAGTCTTTTTAGATGAGCTTAAGAAATATCATCCAACCATGTTAGTTGAGGCTCAAAAGGCTTTTGATAATTGTAAAAATGATGATGGGCTTTATCGTATTGATGTCGATGATATGATGAAAATCCCTAAGGACTCTATTGATTATGCTGTGATGGAGAAGTCTGATAATGTGGTTGTCGTTCCAAGTGATATTGCATGGTCTGATCTAGGTTCTTTTGAGGCACTTTATGATGAGTTGGATCAAGATAGTGATGGCAATACAGTTTGTGAAAACCACATTTCTATGGGTTCTAAAAATAACCTCATCCTTGAAGCGGGTCGTAAAATTGTGACTTTAGATGTTGAGGACCTTTTAATTGTAGATACTGCAGATGCGATTTTGATTAGTAAAAAGGGGTCGAGTCAGAAGGTGAAGGAAGTCGTGGCGCTTTTTGAAGAAGAAGGCTCTCATTTACCTCGTTCACATAGTGAGGCTTATGTGACTATTCAGAAGAAACCGAGTGAGCGTGATTAGTTATTAACACATTGAAGTGACTTGTTTTCGAAGCCTTAGCCTCATAAGTTAGGGCGTTTAAATTTCATTGAAACATTTTCAGCTCATCGTTTTTTAAAGAATTTGGGTCTTCACTACCACCAAGTATTTTCTTCGTTTGAGCTTTGGTGTTTTTAATATCAAATTGACATTGAGCTTAACTAACTCGTGCTTCAATTTGGAGTTCTTTGATATAATCAGCGGTCTTTCTAATAGTGAGAGTATCAGTGAGTGTATGACTAAACTTACTATACTCCTTGATAATTTCTGTTTTCTCAAGTTGAACGTCACAACTTTTATAACCTGTGGAACCTACTCTTGAGTTTGAACATGAACTAAGACCAAGGCTGATAAAAACAAAACCAATAGTTAAAAGCAACGTAGGTTGGGGCATTTTTTTTGTGTAGCTTCGCATATTCCATCCATCGTTTTAGAGTCAATAAATTGACACTTATTGATTTGTTTTTAAAATACAAACAAATTTCGATGGGAGATAATTTACAAGTTCTCTTTACGAATAAGTTCCATGTCTGAATCCATCATCTCTTCAACGAGTTGTTCAAAGCTCGTCTGACGAGGATTCCAATCAAGTAAAGTTCTTGACTTCGTTGGATCACCTAAAAGTTGTTCAACTTCAGTTGGACGGAAGAATTTAGGGTCTACCGCAACTAAAGTTTTCCCAGTAGCTTTATCCACACCAATTTCATTCACACCAGTCCCTGACCATTCGAGATTTATTCCGATGTGCTTAAATGCATGATTGACAAAAGCTCGAACAGAATACATTTCACCTGTAGCAATGACAAAATCGGAAGGTTCATCGTGTTGTAATATTTTCCACATACACTCTACATAATCACGAGCATGACCCCAGTCCCGCTTAGCATCTAAATTACCTAGATGCAGAATATCTTGGTGACCTTGTTTGATACGGCTTGCGGCGAGAGTGATTTTACGAGTAACGAAAGTCTCACCACGTCTAGGAGATTCATGGTTAAATAGAATCCCGTTAGATGCAAACATGTTGTAAGCTTCTCGGTAATTTTTGGTAATCCAATAAGCATAGAGTTTGGCGACACCATAAGGAGATCTTGGATAGAAGGGAGTCGTCTCACTTTGAGGAACTTCTTGGACCTTACCAAATAATTCTGAAGTAGAGGCTTGATAAATTCGAGTACGACGTTCAAGACCCAAAAAGCGCACAGCTTCTAAGATTCGAAGTGTTCCGAGACCATCCACATCAGCTGTGTATTCTGGAACCTCAAAGGATACTTTGACATGTGATTGAGCGGCAAGATTATAAATCTCATCCGGTAATATATCGTTAATTAGGCGTATCAGACTTGAAGAGTCTGTCACATCTCCATAATGGAGGTGAAACATCTTACGGTCTTGATTATCACGAATCACATCTTTGAGATAAATAGGCTCGATCCGGCCCGTATTAAAGCTAGACGATCTACGGATAATCCCATGAACTTGGTAGCCCTTTTCGAGTAGGAATTCAGCTAAATAGGAGCCATCTTGACCTGTAATTCCAGTAATTAATGCTTTTTTCACAATAGCCTCAAGTTAATCGTAAGTACTTGTATTTAAAGAAAATACATTAAAATGAAACTTTGTAAAAGGCAAGTTGAAATAGAATTGTGAATTTTAAGTGTTGTATCAGAAAAACAACCCGAATATCAATTCAGAATTAACTAGAAATATCAATAAAATCCGAAAATTGCTCAAAATAGACGATTTTAGAAATGCAAAATTGCCTTAATGCAGTGATTAAGTTATTTTCCATCCAATAATGAATTTGAATCTTTCGTGGAAAGTTTTATAATGAAGATTTTAGTAACCGGCGGTTGTGGATTCATAGGTGCCAATTTTATAAAGATGATTCTCAGTGAGAGACCTGATTGGCAATTAGTCAATATAGACGCACTTACATACGCAGGTAATCTTGAAAACTTAAAAGAAGAGCAAGACCTCCCTAATTACTTCTTTAAACAGGGTAATATCTGTTCACCAAACGATGTGGAAGAGGCAATCTCCATGGTAAATGGTGTAGATGCAATAGTGAATTTCGCTGCTGAATCTCACGTTGATAACTCCATTAAGAATCCTGGAATTTTTATTGAAACCAATATTCAAGGAACTTTAAATCTTTTAACCTTTGCACAAAAGGCAGGGATTAGATTTTTACAAGTTTCCACAGATGAAGTTTATGGATCACTTGGAGCGACAGGGCTTTTTGAAGAAGACACGCCACTTGCTCCTAACTCACCATACTCTGCTTCCAAAACCGGAGCCGATTTACTAGTGAGAGCCTGGGTAGAAACCTATGGGTTAGATGCAGTAACTACTCGTTGCTCCAATAACTATGGCCCATACCAATTTCCAGAAAAACTAATACCACTAGCACTAAGTAATTTGATGGATGACGGTGTCATCCCAATCTACGGTGAAGGTGTGAATATTCGAGATTGGTTGCATGTAGAAGATCATTGTAGCGGTATCTTACTTGCACTTGAAAAAGGTACTAGAGGTCGTATTTATAACATAGGTGGATTTAATGAATGGAAAAATATTGACATCGCCAAGAAACTTTTAGAACTCATGGGTAAAGATGAATCTTCATTAACTTTTGTTGATGATAGGCTTGGTCACGATATGAGGTATGCAATTGACTCAACTCGAATTAGTGATGAATTAGGTTGGAAGCCAAAGTATGTTTTTGAAACAGGAATCCAGCAGACAGTTAATTGGTATAAAGAAAATGAAAATTGGTGGAGACCGCTTAAAGAAGGATTAAAATTATGAAGGGTATCTTACTCGCTGGCGGGGCTGGAACAAGACTTTATCCATTGACGCAAGTAGCATCTAAACAACTACAACCTGTTTATGATAAACCAATGATATATTATCCACTATCCACTTTGATGCTTGGTGGTATTCGTGAAGTTCTATTGATATCAACACCACAGGATATTCCAAGATTTGAACAACTCCTTGGTGATGGTTCTCAGTGGGGTATTTCAATTGAATACAAAGTTCAAGATAAACCTGAAGGTATTGCTCAGGCATTTTTACTTGCTGAAGATTTCATTGGAGAAGATAATATTACCTTGATTCTTGGTGATAATATTTTTTATGGCGCTATGGAATTAGAAGACATTATGTCTGGTTTCGATAAGCATAATTCTCAAGTAAATGTCTTTGATGAAACAGATGAATCGCACCATGCTATTGGTAGGGGTGCTCGAGTTTTTGGTTATTCAGTTCACGATCCCGAGCGCTATGGTGTGGTAGAGTTTGATGGTGATGGGCGGGTTCTTTCTATTGAAGAGAAACCACTTAAGCCTAAAAGCCATTATGCAGTGCCGGGACTTTATGTTTATGACAATACAATAGTTGCCAAAACGAAAGCTTTGAAACCATCTCCTCGTGGTGAATTAGAGATTACAGATATCAATAAGATGTATCTTGAGGAAGGCTCTCTCTTTGTCGAGAAATTAGGTCGTGGTATCGCTTGGCTTGACACAGGAACTCATGCATCACTTTTGGAAGCCTCAAACTTCATCTATACTTTAGAAGCTAGACAAGGTTTAAAAATCGCTTGTTTAGAGGAAATTGGTGTTGAGATGGGATATTTGACAATTGAAGAGCTAAGAGTCCGGTTAGAGAACATTCCTAACTCAACTTACAAAGAATATATTGTGAGAAGGTTTGATTTGAATCTATAATGAATAGATGAGTAGGAGAACTTATCTATGAAATTATATTTTTCAAGAATATCGACATTCGTCTTGGTTTCAATCTTTAGTGTAGCAAGTCTTGCGAATGCGAGCACGATCCCGAAACCGACTTTAGTAGCCTATTGGGAGAATTGGGGCAATCTGAAACTGACGGATCTTCATGAGAGTATTAATGTGGTTCAGCTAGCTTTTGCGACTACGGTAGGTGAATCATTATATGATATGACCTTTAGTAATGGTCCTTACGTTTCTGATGCAGAACTTGAAGCGGATATAGATATATTACACAGTCAAGGTAAGAAGGTCATCTTATCCATGGGTGGGGCTAATGATCCGATTTTTTTAGGCAATACTACTGAAAAAAATACCTTTGTGACAACAATGAAAGCCATACTTACTCGGTTTAATAACAAAATTGATGGTATTGATATTGATATTGAAAGTACTTCTTTTGATTTTGGTAATTCATGGACAGCATCTAGCCCAGCCGCGGGTGGTCAACAAAATTTGATTGATGCTACTAAAGAATTAATGGCTTATCATTCTGAGCAAACGGGTGAGCACTTCATCTTGACTATGGCTCCTGAGACTGTTTATATAGTAGGTGCTCTATCATCATATCAATTAAATAATTCAAATGGTGGGGCGATGATTCCCATTATTGAGGCCTTAAGAGATTCGATAGATTTAATACATGCCCAACTTTACAACGCTTATGAATCAGTTGCTATAAGTGGCGCTATTGTGAAAAACGATGGCGATCCTGATTATATTACTTCTATGATTGAAAGTATTGTCAAGGGCTTCACCCTTTTAGGTGGCCGTGGAGTTTACAATGGGTTTCCAGCATCCAAAGTTGCCATAGCACTACCTGCAAACTCATGTGATGCCTATTCAGAGGGCTGGGTCACCCCTGCTGAAGTAGTTCAGGCAACCCAATACATAAAAGGTGAAATCGCTAAGCCAGCGGGTTGGAGTTATACTATGACTGCAAGCTATCCTGATATTGCTGGCTGGATGACTTGGTCGGCTAATGAGGATAAAAAGAACTGTTTGGGGGAATGGGAGTTCGCTAATAATTTCTCTAATGCGTTTCCACAGCAGACTGTAAGTCTTCAAGGGCATTCTTTGGCAGCTCAAGGCATTGTGATCAGTTTAGATTCTAAGGTTTTAAAAATTCATTCTGATGAGCAACTAAACAATTCTTCAAGAGTTCAAATTTCCAATGCTACAGGCAGGGTTATGGCAGATTATTCAACTGGGCAAGTCCAAATGGGAGTGGATTTGACTGGATTACCAACAGGGAATTACTTTGTGAAGTTGGAGCAGTTTTCTAAAGGACAAAAGTTAACGTTTAAGTAGTGTAAAACTGACGGTTATTTTAGAATACTCAAAAAATTCTAAAGGAATTAAGTGTTATACTTAGTTCCTTTTTTTGTTCATGATATCTAAGGATTTACTAATCACGTTAATAAAAGAAGTTCATATGTCTGTGTAAGAATATGAAAAGTTCAGTCCAAGAATTTGTATATTCAATCTAATACCACCTTTTAACATAGAGTGATGAATGAAAATCATAGATACCGCAATCCCGGATCTTAAAATCGTTGAACTAAAAGTTTTTGGTGATGACCGCGGTTGGTTTACTGAATCGTGGAATGAAGAAAAA
>CAWVXU010000109.1:0-7263 GCA_963934255.1 uncultured Fibrobacterales bacterium | reverse complement strand
GCGCTGAAGTAGTGAAACTCTTCACTGTTCCATTAGTCGTTCCTGCGCTATTAGTAGCCCATGCCCTGTAATAATATGTCGTCCCTGAATTTAGCCCAGTTTTGTTGTAATTATACGTACCGTTACCCGAACCTACTGTAACACTTGTCGTAGGATTTGATGTTGTGCCCCATTTAAAACCCCTAGAGGTTACGGTTGCACCATTATTATTAGTCACATTTCCATTAAAATATCCTGAATTAGAGGTTTTACTTTGAGAATTCACTGTCGATACAGACGGTGCAGAAGCGCTAGTACATGTGTATCTTCTCCAATAGTTCCAACAATTATTATCATTAGACTGCCAATAAGGGTTTGCTGTAATGTAGCAGGCTTGATAGACAAAACCACCAGCATAAACCCTAGCTCCTGCCTGATATGTACCAGAAGAATAAGCAGGGTATGAAGAACAAGACCCTGCACTTGATTGGGCTTCCCCTGTCGAGGGAATAAAAAGAAGAATAAACAAAAAAATACTGAATGTATAATTTCTAAATAACGAATTATTATCCTTGAATTTAATCATTTCAAAATACTCCTATGGCGAACAGATTGCTAACCCCCAGTCAACAAGTTAAACTTAACTGTCAACGCGCTCATATTTGTATTTTATTACAAAAAACAGTAAAATAGACCAATAAGTTGACTCAATCAATACAAACCACCACCAAACAACACAAACAACTCAAACTACTAAAGTCTTTGCTTTTTCGTTTAGCTTGAAGGCTGTAGCATAACCTTCATACGCTATGCTCAGATTATTTGTAACCTGATAACTAATCCACATCAAAACCATTTCCATAAGACCCAAAATTGACTCCGTCAACCACCGGCATCTTTACCCAGACTGATGTGAATGTCTCGGGAAGTTATGAGATTAAAAAGGTCGCAGAAAGCCTAGTCGTCATTTTATCAGAAGGTTTCACCAATGATGCAGCTCCTGACCTCTTTTTGACCTGAGTAGAACGTGAAGCTTCAACACTCGGCGCCTATGACTATAACAGCATCCCAGTTACTGATAAAATTGTCTTAGTCAGTATTATCAGTTCTGGCGCAGATCAACTCAGAGAAATCCCCATCACCGAGACAGAGCTTCATGAATAAACCACAATTATGTTTCAATGTGTGACCTGAAATCATACTTACGCAATTGCTCCAATCAATTGGTAAAATCAAAAAACTCAAGCAATTTCCTTAAAATCAGCCCTCAACTAAGTAATTCAACTTCTGAGGGATAAGTTGACATGACACCACCGCTTCATCATATTTCAAACTGCTGATATACAGTTGTAAATCCGATGTAAATTAGAGGTAATCATTAGTATCTTTTGCCAAAATTAACATTTATCATAAATGTTTTGAATTTCAGTCCAAAGGCTAAAAATGACACCTCAAAAAATCGAACTTTTAGCCCCAGGCGGTGATATTGACTCAATAAAAGCAGCAGTGCTTGCTGGAGCCAATGCCATTTATTGTGGACTTGAGAAATTCAATGCCAGAGCTCGTGCATCCAACATTAACCTCAAAAACCTTGAGGGCATTATTCGTTTCGCACACAAACATGATTGTGAAGTCTTCCTTACCCTCAACATCATTATCCTTGAGCCAGAGCTTCCTGCCCTTTTTAAGGTCCTCAACCGCCTAGTCAACACCAATGTTGATGGTGTTATTGTTCAGGATTATGGTGTATTTCACATTATCAACAAATACTACCCGAGTCTCAACGTTCATGTTTCGACTCAAGCCACCACACACAATGTCGGTCAGCTTAAATTTTTAAAACATCTCGGCGCCACCCGCGTTAATTTATCTCGTGAGCTCAACATTAGAGAGATTACTGATCTCACTGCAGATGCTCATGCTCATGATATTGAAGTGGAAGTTTTCGTCCACGGCGCCACATGTATCTCATTCTCCGGTCAGTGTTATATTTCATCAGTAAATGGCGGTAACTCAGGTAATCGAGGTCGTTGCTCCCAGACTTGCCGTGACGAGTATAAAACAACTGATCAAGGGAAATCATACCCATTTAATGTCAAAGACAACTCGGCATTTAATGATTTCTTAGGACTGGCTCACGCCGGTGTGGATTCAATCAAGATTGAAGGCCGTATCAAGAAATTTGATTATGTGTACACGGTTGTGGATACCTGGAATCAGCAACTTCAAAAATATTACGCCAACAACGAGCTCAGCACAGATGATAGTGCACTTCGCAAAGTATTTAATCGTGGACTTTCTAACGATTTTATTTCTGGTAATATCCGCGCAGACATGTTTACCGAGAACCCACGTGACAACTCTTTAGATTTTTTAAAAGCTCTACAAGGCAAAGTCCCAGAAGAGGAAATCACCCATCAGAAGAATCAGCACTTTGATGAAAAAGAACTCCTTGCCAAAAACGTGGAAAACAAGATTGGTGAGTTCAATATTGATTTCGGTTCATTAGAAATATACTTTTCAGGACAAGCCGGTTCACCTCTTCAAGTCAGAATGCAGACTCCAGAAAATGAGTATCATCTTCAATCTCGCTCAAACTTGATTTCAAAAGGTGCAGACAGTGATGCTCATGCTTTAGATCAAGGACTCTTTGAGACACGCTTCAAATCACTCAATGATTCTGAATTTCAATTGGATATTGTTGATGTAAGTAGACTAGATGATTCTGTCCTCCTACCGTTTAAAGAGTTAACCACTCTCAAAAAAGAAATGTTTAAATGTCTTAGCGGCAAAGATTTCATCGCTCCGATTGACGTTCCTCAACTTGCACCCACTCCCAAGTCTGATATCCCTAAGCGTTTCTCGATCCTTATTACCGACCGGGATAACACTGAAGATTTGGTCAAAACAGGTGCAGATATTTATTACAAACTTCCGGACTCACTCGGCAAAAAAATCCCCAAGTACACCAAGCTCTTTGCGAAAAACCCAAATTTTATTCCTTGGTTTACCTCCATCATGATTGGTGAAGATTTTGACAAAGCGGTCGAGCTTTTAAAAGCCGTTATGCCCTCAAAGATTGTCACTAACAACACAGGTCTTGCATTTGAAGCTTCACGTTTAGGAATCGAATGGATCGCCGGTCCTTTCATGAACATCGTCAACTCATATAGCCTGCAATGCCTTCAAGAAGAGTTTAACTGTGTGGGTGCTTTTCTATCTAATGAAATTAGTCAAAAACAATTAAAAAATATTCGAGCACCTGAAAACTTTGAAGTCTTTTACAGTATCTATCATCCGATTGATCTACTCACAAGTCGTCAATGTCTTTTCCATCAAGTCACAGGATGTCACAAACATCTTATGGACAACACTTGTATCTCACATTGTACCAAATATGCTGAAGTGACCAACGTCAACGAGAACGGTATGATGATTGAGAAACTAGGTGGTAGTTATCATCGTCTCTATAACGACAAAAATTATCTGAACACGGATATTTTTACAGACCTACCCGACCTTTTCACTAATTACTTAGTCGATCTGCGAAATGTAAAAACCAAAACAGACGTCCAGTTGACACCTTTAGAAATATTCAATGCTTTACAAGATGCATTTGAAGGTGTTGAAGGTTCTATGGATAAATTAGCAGAGAATATTTCTCCGACTACCAATGTTCAATACGCCAAAGGTCTTTAATAAGAGAAAGTCTGTCTATATATGGAGCCCCTATGCTGAATCATTTTATGATATTAATATCATTCACAAGTTTACTCTTTCTCTCAGCTTGTAATAATAGCTCGACATCTACTTCCCCAGGTTCTGACTCAAAAGAAACCTCAGACCTTGACAGTAATATGATTGATATATCATTGGTTCATACTTTAGATGTTGATTTTACTGATACTGACTCAATCACCAATGACACGCTAAGTGTTGAAGATAGTATCCTAACTCAAGGCGATTTTAACTCAACGGACGTTACCACCAGCGGGTCTTATGTTATTAAGGAAATAGAAGGTAAATTATATATTGAGCTTTCTGATGATTTCTCAAGCTCATCTGCACCAGATTTATTTCTTGTCCTAGTCAAAAGAGAAGCATCTACTTTAGGTGCGTCAGATTATGCAGGCTTCCCCGATGAAGACATATTAGTCATAGGGGATATTATCAACTCTCCCGCTGGAGCGATAAGAGAAATACCTCTCAAAGAAGCAGAACTTGCAAACTACTCATCTATACTCTATCAATGCATCCTTTACAACCACACATTCGGTATCGCTGCACTGACTTTATAATTGAATTATTCTTCGTCATCACCCAGGACCAAGATCATACGCACACGACCTTCAACTTTTTCGACTTCACGCATTTGGTCCATGACTTTGATAAACTCTTCTGAAAGTGAATCCATACTCAATTCAGCAGCCTTCATCACTTGAGAAATTTCTTTTAAATTCAAAGAGGTAAAATCATCTTGAGTTGCAAAGAATACAAACTCCTTGATCGTCACACATCCCCAGGATTCTACCTCATGTTCGGCATCATCTCTTGCAAGAGTAAGTATCTCACCCTCATCATCAATTGTCGTTTCTTTACGTATCGGGATAAAACCAAGTTTCAAAGTCTCATCACCAATATCACTAGGCACTCCTCGAGGGAGAATACCACCTACGAGGATTCCTTCAGCCAGTGGGACACCCATCAGCGCACTGAGAACAGTATCAGATAAATCAATGACAATAGGAGAAACTTCAATGGATCTCCACTTGTTTTTGGCTTTTTCAAATTCAAGAAAAATAGTCGTTTCCACGCAAAGCACCTCGGTCTAGATTTGGAATAAATACTAGAAATTATTCTCTATTAAAATTCAACTCGTATCAACTTCTCTTCTTGTACGTCCAAAAGGGCAATATTGTACTCAGGAAATTGAACACTATATTCTAATAGTTGTCGTCTAGTTAAGCGATTACCAATACCAGAATCAACACCATTTTTCACTTCAACAACCCAATCCTCGCCATCGAGTCTTGCCTTAATATCAGGCCGAATGAGGAACTTTTTTTCTTTATTGTCTACGATAAAAGTATGATGGCTACTTTCATTATCTGCTATTATTTCAAAGCCGAGTTCAGTCAAAATTGCTTGAGCACGTTTTTCACCAGTTACACCCTGTCCGCGAAGTCTACCCATTCGGAGATGACGAAAAAACTTCTGAACCTTAAATACAATCCACAGAGTCAAGCCAACAATGACCATCAAAAGCGCTAGCCCTACAAGAGGGTAATTTCTTATTAAGTCCATGATAAATAGATATGCATTCATAATTCATCTATCCTGTAGTTCTAAATTTAAAAAAAGCACCCTCCATAAAAAAGTGCCTTAAAGTCTTATCATTTCAATCACTATTTGCCTTGAAAAGTATCAAAAACTTCCATAGCAGCA
Source organism: uncultured Fibrobacterales bacterium (assembly GCA_963934255.1). Classification (GTDB taxonomy): domain Bacteria; phylum Fibrobacterota; class Fibrobacteria; order Fibrobacterales; family CAWVXU01; genus CAWVXU01. The sequence goes on along the minus strand of CAWVXU010000109.1, from coordinate 1,839 downwards.
GCAGGTATTACTTGAGCCAAACGGTTAATTTCTTTATCAGGAGTCAGGTCTAATACGGCATGCCCTTCCTCAGTTCCAAATAAAGTAATGACATTCAAACCTTTATGCTCAGCATCAATTAATTTTTTCCAGTCATCCTTAAAGAGTTCAACTGCTAAGCAATATCCTTCACACCAAAGCTCTACATCCACCAAAGTTTCACCATCATCATCTTCAAATTCTGAGAACAAGGGCTCAAAACCTTTTACTGTTGCAAGTTGAGTTGTAATTTCATCTTTCATGGCAGTTATTATTGAATTAAACTCAGCTTCATTCGTTGGTGTCTTCCATTCAACTTTTTCAACAGCCCATATGGCATCATGCTCGACATCTTTTGATAGCTCAACACCTGAGCTTATAACTGCAGTGAAAAATCCATGTAATTCTGAGGATTCAATCATAGACTCTTCGCTGCCGTTGGCTGCCAAAATGTCGTCTAATTGAAAAAATACGTCTTCTGTTAATTCCATTTTATCATCCTTTTTGGTCAAAGATACCTTAATTATTTCTGAATATCTTTGTCCATTTTAACCACCCAGATTCCTCGAATATCTCCAACTTGATAGCCTGTAGCCATGTCTTCAGGATAAAGTGATTGAAGTTTCTGTTGGACCGCTGATGAAATAGTCTTTTGAGTATCAGCGTGACATTTAAGACACATTCCAGCTGTGGGTATCGGATAGTGAGTAATGACTTGATTTTCAGTTTCAAACGAGATAGGCGTTAAGGATGCACCTGCTGCTTTAAGAGCTTTGAGTGAATCAATTGATTTGATTTCAACATCACTTGCTTTATTGCTCGGATTTCTTGGTTTGTCCGAAGCGCGTGATATTTGAGCTCCATGAAACTGACTCAAACTATCACTAATGCCGGCAACATTTTTATTACAAAATTCTATCGCATTGATCGGGCCGCCTTCAGACATGGCTCCCATTAATTTTTGAGCCATCACACCTTGAGTCTCATGGACCATTTTTTGACCTTGATTAACAAAAGGAGTGTAATCTTTCACACTTTGAAACTTGATGTTTTCATTGAGGTCAACTTCTTCAACAGATTTGTTTTCGTTTGGGTGTTCAGCACACGCTAGGAGTCCTAGGACAATTAGTCCGCACCCTAAAATTCTACCCAAATTTTTCATTTTCATCATTTTGAATTTACACTCTTTAATTTTCATCCAATTTATTTCAAAATCAACTATCCACTCGCGCAATACACAAAAATCACCGCATTTGTATTCTGAACAAATTCAGCAATATGATCGGCTATTTCTGTATATTCAATGTGCACAGCACTAGCTAAATGACCAGAATCATATTCTGAAGTAATTCTTGTATCAAATACAAACTGAGCCTTTGCTACTTGTTCTTTCATTGATAGAGGAATTTTTCCCATCGTAGTGGCATTTGTTGCAACTGAAGTTAACTTCACATCACTTGCAGCGACCTTATCCTGAAATTGACACTCACCAACAAGATGATTGAAACAAGGCCGTCATCGTCATTAAAAATAGATTCCGAATGGTCGTCCGATTTGATTGTTTTACAATACTCATCATTTCTTCATTGTTCATATTTTTAGACTTAAATTATTTTTCTTTTTTTCACTGTCTGAAATTACGTTAGCAGCTTCGGAATTGGTTTTAATTTCTACCTCTTCTTTTGACTCAGTCTTGGTTTCTACTTGGTTCAGTAGAACTTTCTACTGGTACTTCTATGCTTTGATTTTGTTTTTGATTTGCATCGTCACTTTGAACTGCGTCACTTTTCATTTCTTCATTCATTTTTTGTTGATTCATTT
>CAWVXU010000108.1:0-7290 GCA_963934255.1 uncultured Fibrobacterales bacterium | reverse complement strand
AGCATGGCGTCTGTTGAATCATTGATTTCCATCCATTGGTTGTCCAAATCGTGAAATATTAATCTGTCGTCTGCTTGGAGTGAGGTCGCTCCGATTACTCCTAAAATACTTATCCATTTCATCACATTCATCTTTTTTCTCCAAATTAGTTCTTTATTTATGTTTAGTAATTTATGAATAAAAAATAAAGTTCAATATTATTTATGTCTTAATAAGCTTAGATAGCAGCATAAGTGTTTATTTATCGTTTAGTGTAATTTTGCTAAATAAATAGATATTGGGTTTTTTATTTAGTAGATTGTTGTCATGATAAATTACTTAGATGTTTTTAGTTATATGGATTATCGCGTCTTCTTGGCCGATTACTATGCAGCGCGCAAGGCTGTTGATTTGAAATTTTCCTACCGTTTCTTTGCTAAACAAGCCGGTTATACTTCTTCAGGACTCTATACTAATATAGTCAATGGCAAGCTCCACTTGAGTCAGCGCTATTTACCTGGGTTCATCCAAGCGCTTAAGCTCAATATTAAGGAAGCAGCATACTTTGAGTTCATGGTCGATTACACTCATGCTCAGACGGATCAGGATCGAGAAATGATCTTTGATCAGATGGTGCCTTTTGTACCTATAGAAACCCGAAGACTCAGGCTACAACAAAGAGACTTTTATACTAAGTGGTATCACTCCTCTATTTTGCTGTTATTAGAAATGGATGATTATTCGGATAATTTGAAAGAGCTGTCTGTACAGCTCATCCCAAAGGTCACATTACCCCAGTGTAAGGCTGCGATCAAGTTATTGGCTGACCTTGAATTGATACACCAAATGAACGGATCTTGGAAGCCTAAAGTTTTTCATTCCGTTGCGGGTAAAGATTTTGGTAAAGAGGTCATTCGCCATCATCAAAGAGAAATGATGGCCTTAGCTTCAGATGCACTAGAAGAATTCTCGCCCCAAGAACGTTTTATCACTACTCAGGCTATATCGCTCTCTGATGAGGCACTTCAAAGAGTGAAAAAGGAAGTGACAAAGTGCCAAGATGCAATTAATGTTATTGTACGAAATGATCAATCTCCTAGCCGAGTTTATCATATGAACCTCCAATTATTTCCTACATCAGAACTCAAGGTGCCCCATGAAGTTTAGATTATTTATTTTGAGTTCTTTAAGCTTCTTTTGGGCTTGTAATTTCGATGAGACCGCTAGTGGATCCCACCAAACTGAAAATGTGATTGCTGAGATTCAACTCAAGGATGGTGATAGTCTCATGCAATTCTCAGCTCGTGTTTTACAAGGTGAGGTTTCTCCCTTTAATACTAGTTCATATAGCCCTGTGGATGTCGCAATTGAAGGCTCATCTATCAGCTTTGAAAAACCATCGAAGAAATATTGGATTGAAGTGATTTATGAGATAGATCCCAAACAAGTTTATTGGGCGTCAATTGAGGTAGGTGAAGACCTTCCTGAAGTTATTCAACTAAAGGATGTAGCTCATATGAACGCCTATTATCCTCCGTCTGACTTGGACATTGTAGCCATTGGTGTAGGAGGTACAGACTTAGTAGCTGAAATAGATGAATTTGGGAGATTTCGTATTGAAAACCTACCTCCTGGGGTTCATCAATGCTTCGGCCTAGCTGAGATACTCTCTGAGGATGAAACCCCAAGAGATTCCCTTGTTTATCTCGGCTCCTTCGGTGTCGTTTCCGGAGAGAATATCATTGATGAGAGTAGTTTGTTTTGAGCTACTCTACATGCATACTCTTAAAGTAAAGGTTTCAGTGAGTTGATTGGTAACACTTTAGAGATTGTATCGTCGTTATTCGAAAAAATGAATCACAACATCACACTCTATAACAATGTTGGAAAAGCAGTGTCCACAATCTATTAATTGATGATTCAAGGGTTTAAAGAGTGGATTGTAAGAAAAGTTTTCATTGTTAGGTGAGGTATGTGGATACCATTTGACCACCTAATACAACCGCTCGACCTATATATCGTTCTTGATGGGTAGTTGGCGATGAAATGAAGTTGAATTTTTGTTTAATTATTAGTTTATTTACGCTAACTTTAAGTGTATTTGACTAAGGATTACCATCATGAAACTCATTATAGGATTTATTTTAACTCTTGCGGCATTTTTACTGATTGATCTATTGTGGTTGGGTGTGGTTGCACAGCCTTTATATGCAGATATTTTGGGCGATTTACTTGCTAAAGAGCCTAATTGGACAGCAGCATTTATATTTTATGCGCTGTATGTCGTTGGGATATTCTATTTCGCTATCCTCCCGGCGGTTCAAAGACAATCACTTAAGCATGCTGTTATCAATGGCGGTTTGTTCGGATTTTTCAATTACATGACTTATGATTTAACCAACTTAGCCGTGGTAGAAAACTGGCCTGCTCAGTTAACATATATTGACCTGCCTTGGGGAGTTGCTCTGACGGCTAGTACAGCTTTTTGTGGTTATTTGATTATGAACCTTAAATTTTTAAAACGTTAGTGGATTTCTCGGTGATAATTCGTCAAATGAACTCAGTGCTTGGCTGTGTTTTTATAGCTGTCTTCTTGGCTATCCCTCAACATGGATTTGCGCAAAATAATTCTACCGAGGCATTGGACTTTGATCTCAATCGAATTGTTGCAGCAATTGAGTTAGATGGTTGGTTCATGGATAATAAAGCTTATGATGAGGCTCTTGACCAATTCATGCCATCAATTTGTAGGGCCCCGGGCGCAGTTGTAAAAGATCTTCAAAATCAGCTCTCACTTCAATTACAAGAAAATGGTGACCCTCGGGTTCTATTTAAAAAGCAAGAAAAGATGACAGATGAAGTTGAGTTGTCTCTTCATATAGAGCGCCAAATGACTTTACTGAATATGGCAAGTAAGCAAAAGCCCAATTGCCCTTTCTGGGTCAATGACCTAGCGCCATTTACACCAAGACAATCTGGTGCGGGTCGCTTACGTTTGGCTGCTGAAAGTGGCGGTTTATTACAATTTAAATTTGATAAAAATCTTTTCAAAACAGGTGGGGGTGGTGCTGCGAGATTTTTTGGATACTATGGTATCTCAACTTCGCACTCAATGCTTCTAGGTCTTGAGAGTGGCGGCGGTGCATTTGTAAACCCAGAAGCTCCAGAAGATGATGTAGATATCAGGTTTTTCCCTGCGATGCCTTTTATCTTTCGTTCACATTTTGGTGCTTGGCATTTTGACTTAGAGACGGCACTTGTGGCGACGTTTTCTGTAGATAAATTTGAGCCAGTTCCTGGTTGGCGTGCAGGTACTATGGTGGGGTTTTCAACTTTAAGGTTGCGTAATTTTTTGCCATGGGCTGGACTTGCCGTTGCAGTGGAGCAGTATCCTAATTCTAAAGAATTTCCTGGTTATTTGGTGAAAGTGGGCTTTAGAGCTGGCACTCTATTGATGGATTAAAGGTTAACCCCTGGCTTCTTCAAGACTCTACCAATAGGCAATAAAAACTCCATATATCAAGGGAGTTGACTCAAGTTTTTCTTTTGGGATAAAACGAATGGTGATGGGGATAGCGCTTTCGTGGATATAATGGCTGATATTGAATAATCAAGAGAGTAGGGTTTGATAGTTTTAGATATTGGGCTTTTCCATTTTATAGAATGAATAGGAGTGTTACTAGGGTGTATGTAACTGTTTGATAACGGTGGCAAGAAACTTTATCAACACAATTCAGTTCCGACGAGTATCTCATCCAAAAAACGACATGTAACGGGCTCTCAAACAGCTCCCTATCAAATGTGGGGTTACTTCGATTATCCACATCAATCCCTTATGTCTTATATGCTTATATGACAGGTGCTGATCCGAGTGGTCGAGGTGATTTAAGGATAGAGGCAGCCGAGGCCGACTTCACTCACAGAAAATTCTCCACCTTCTATTAAGTTTTTAGCTGGATTGATTCTTTTCATTGGCTAGAATTGATTAACTTTTTTTTGGATTAGAATAAAAAAAGGCCCACCCAATAAATCGGGTAGGCCTCTTAGGGGTTGGGATAGAAATTATTATGGAGTGATGACTGCATCAATCACGTGTACAATACCGTTACTTGCAATGATGTCAGTAATAATGACCTCAGAAGTACCGTCTAGAATCACTTTTCCATCAACGACTTCGATTGAAATTTTTGCTCCATTAAGAGTAGTGGCTTCGGTTAATTTGACTACTTCACCAGCGTTGACTTCTGAATCTATCACGTGGTACAAAAGAACGTCTTTCAGAGCGCCCTCAGCATCAGCAAGTAGTGCGTCTAAAGTTCCTGCTGGCAGAGCGTCAAATGCCGCGTCAGTGGGTGCAAATACTGTGTAGTTTCCTGCTTCGCTCAGTGTTGTAGCAAGTCCAGCGGCTGTAACCGCTGCAGTTAATGTTTCTAGGTCAGCATTTGAACTAGCAATATCTGTTATTGACATAGGGGCATCAGATGGTAGGATGACAGCATCAATCACGTGAATGATTCCGTTTTTGGCCATAATATCTGTTGAAGTCACTTCAGTTGTCCCGTTGAGAATAACTTTGCCATCGACCACCTCAATAGTCACTTTTGATCCCTGTGCAGTAGTTGCATAGTCTAATCCAACAACATCAGCTGCAGGTACTTTAGCGCCAACTACGTGGTATAATAGTATGTCAGCCAGGTCGCCTGTAGGGTCAGCCAGAAGTGTTTCTAGTGTTCCTTCTGGTAGTGCACCAAATGCCGCATTTGTTGGGGCAAAGACCGTATAATTGTCAGTTCCATTGAGCACACCATCAAGCTCTGCTGCCTGTAATGCAGTTACTAGAGTTGAGAAGTCTTCGATACTAGCTGCAATTTCAGTGATTGTGAGTGTTGTCGTGTCTACTTCTTCTTCTTCTTCTTCTTCAACAACTTCAGTTGTTAAGTCAGGGAGTAAAATTCCATCAATCACGTGAATGATGCCGTTGTTAGCCATGATGTCAGTACTGATGACTTTAACAGTGCCGTTTAGGATGACTTCGCCGTCTACTACTTCAATCATGACCTTATCACCTTGAAGTGTGGTAGCTTCTGTTAAAGTAACTACTTCAGCTGCTGAAACTTCTGCGTTGATGACGTGATTTAATAAGATTTTTGTAAGATCGCCTGTAGGGTCAGCAAGTAATGCATCTACAGTGCCTGCAGGTAGTGCTTCAAAAGCTGCGTTTGTAGGAGCAAAGACTGTATAATTGCCTTCAGCCGCTAGAGTTTCAACAAGGTCCGCTGCTTCAAGAGCTGCCACTAGAGTGGAAAAGGTTTCATCCATTGCTGCGATTTGGGCAATACTTTTCGTTTGTTCTTGTTCTTGAGAAACTGGATCATCTGACTCTGAACATCCAGCAAGTGCTAAAGTTCCAAATGTGCCAAGTGTAAGTGTTGATAAGAAAATCGCGTGTCTAATTTTTTCGTTCATGATATATCCCTGTTTGTTATTTTGTGTAGTTGATTTCTACACAGAATATAAGCAGGAAGTAGGGGGTGCAAACACTTATTTTTAGAAAGTGTTTACATACGTAAACACCTTATTTAAGGTCCCATTCGACAACTAAATCTTGATCTTCAGGTAGGGTGAATTCAGTAATAAAGCCGATTTCTGACCTGTTTTGACTGATTCTAAGCTCAAATTTTACGCCAGCAGGGATACTATCAATAGAGATTTCAGAGGTGTTTACAGAAAGAGAATTTTGCAAACGAAACCCCGGAATGTAGAGCTGATAATTGGAAGATTGATAGATTTCTGGAATATTTATGAGAGTAAGTTTAGAAGGAGTGTGCATAAATGATTGAATTTGTTGAATTGAGTCATTGAAAACATCAATATTGATGTTAATGTTTCGTTTACCAGTAGTTGAATGGTAGGCTTCTATGTTATAAAGGCCTGAGTCTAATTTGGAAAACTCAAACAAACCTTCTTGGTTGACTGTTGTTGTCGCAATTGAGTCTATTTGATCTATCTGGTTGATAACGGACTTATTGGTCTTGGTTAATATCAACTGAGTACCGGCTGATAGGGTTGAGTCTGCATTGATGTAAGCAACTCCGGCGATGCCTCCAGTTTCTACATCAGTAGAGCCACCAGCAATGTTTTCAGTATTGGTGCATCCTATAATAACAAGGAAGCCGATCAGAGTAGTTAGGCTATGTTTCATTTTGACTCAAAGGGAATAGGCTCATCTGCAACAAATATACATTGTCCGCATGAGTATCTTGCTCAGCAATTTCCTGTAGTTGTTCTCTAAATTTTCTGGACTTTTTGACCATCAGGTCAAAGGTTTTCTTTGAAACTCCGAGTGTAGTGCTCGAATGTAAGCGCTCATTGGCTTTAACGATGTCAAAAGCTTGTTGGGCGAGTTTGAGGTTTTTGATTTGGTAATTAATGAGTTCATGAGAGAAAATACCAGCACCCGTGCTGAGCGTGGGTTGAGTCTGAATGTATGATTTTCCTTTTTTGGCTAGGAAATTGAGCTCAAGCAGCAACTGAATACTTGCTTCAACCTTGGCTAATGGGATTTTGGGATGAATTCGTTGGCTGATCTTTTGAGCATTGCCTTGTAGGTCAGGCATCACCGCTAGTTCACGTACTACAGGGTGGTACCACTCGCTAAAGTACTGAAAACGATCCCTACTGAGTGGCTCCTGTTTGCTTTTCTTTTGCGCCAGAATCAGTCTTTCAAAGAAGTGATTTTTTTCTTCTACAGTTTTAGCTTGATTAAAAAAAACTAAATTTTCAAAATATTCTGCTTGTGTACCATTTAACTCAAAGGCTTTGCAGGTTTTAACGATGGTGATTTTAGTTAAATTCCTTTTACCTTCAATGATGAGTTTAAAAAATCCAGAGGAATTGATGTCGGCTTTTAAAGCGAAAAATCGATATGAATATTTCGCATCAATGGATTTCTTTTCATCGAAAGAATCTTTTAAAAACTCTCGATACTCTGAATATTCAAATATACTTTGCATTTTAATTACCAATTTTGATGTTTACATTAGGAAACGAATATGGTCATATTCCAATCAATTTATTAAATATAAAAAATTACAGAATCATTCCTTTGATTTTAAAAAGTTAATAATTAGTTCTATAAAGCCAATGTTTAATTGATAAGTGATGCTATCATAAACAATTATTGTATTGACTTCAATTGATTCTCAAATAATTTAACCGTTTACATTAAGTTCTTGCTTAAATGATTTGGGATAAGTTTTTGTACACATTAGGTAGCCTTTTTTCTAAGATATAATTTATACGAGGATGAAT
>CAWVXU010000107.1:0-7324 GCA_963934255.1 uncultured Fibrobacterales bacterium | reverse complement strand
TACTCCTTGAAGGATGTCAAGGGAAAACATCATCGAATGTTTTGCGATGAGTCCTATGCGAACAGCCCAGAATACAAGAAGTTTTGGGAGAAGCTAAATCGAGGGGAGTTTGATTCAGGGGAGTACAAACGTATTGGGAAAAATGGTCGAGAAGTCTTCATACAGGCGACATATAACCCTATCCTGAGTTTAAGTGGTGAGGTCATAAAGGTGTTGAAAATTGCCACTGACGTAACCGAACAAAAACGTAAGGAAGGTAAAATTGCCAAGCAAGCAGAATTGATCATGGAAATGTCTACACCTGTGATGCGACTTTGGGATAATATTCTTCTACTACCTATTATTGGATTGGTGGATTCAAAGCGAGTCCAGTTAATCATGGAAATCGCTTTACAAAGTATATTAAAATATCAAGCCAAGGTTCTTATTTTGGATATACAGGGTGTTCCGGCCGTTGACAGTGCCGTAGCTAATCATCTTATCAAGGTTACTAAGGCTACTAAGTTAATGGGTTGTAAGTGTATCGTCACTGGGATATCCCCTGAAATATCACAAGCATTGGTAAATTTAGGTATAGAACTAGGAGATATAGCAACACAGTCCAACTTAAAAGAAGGGATCAGCGATTCACTAAAAAGCATGGGTATTCAAATAAAAGAAATTAAAAGCAACTAATAATTTAACCAGAGATTACTAAATGGATCATTCCAACGAGATTTCTAAAATTGCTGTGTATGAGACTCAGGGCTGCTCGGTCATTCTCGTTCAGCATGAGTTAACAAGGGAGTCCGCCCAAGAGTTTCAAACAAACGTTCTTGATCAGATTCATTTAAAAAGTGTTAAGGGGGTTGTTATTGACCTCTCTGGAATTAATGTTATTGACAGTCAACTGTGGGGTATTTTCTCGAAAACATCTCAGATGATAAAGATTATGGGGTTTCCTTCTGTAATAACTGGCTTGAGCCCAGGAGTAGTAGCTTCAATAATTGACCATGATTTGAATATTAATGAAGTTTTGACGGCCTTGAACTTAGAGGAGGCGTTGAGTATTGTAAATCAATCAGCCGAACTAGCTTCAGAAGATAATGAAGAAAATGGCTTGCTCGAAGACACATCAGTAAATGATATTAATGATGATGGTCTTATCCTTGAATAATTCTAAGTTAAAAATAAAGAAGGTTACAGTAGATGATGATGTTGATGTCGCATATGCTGCTTTAGCTGCTAAGAATTATGCGAAAGAAATCGGTTTTTCGACAGCTAGTCAGTATATGATTTCTACCGCGGTTAGCGAGCTAGCAAGTAATATGTTTAATTATGCAAAAAGAGGAATAATTACCCTGAGTTTTCTTAGTGAGAACTCGAAAAGCGGTATCGAGATTGTGGTAGAAGATTTTGGTCCTGGGATACAGGATATTGATAAAGCCATGGAAGAAAATTTCAGTACTGGCGGCACAATGGGCGTGGGTCTTCCAGGGACCAAGCGACTAATGGATTATTTTAAAATTGAATCTAATATGGGCGTCGGAACTAAGGTAGTTATCAGAAAATGGAATTAATCGATAACGAAAAAATAGACTGTTTTGCAGCAGAGAATCCATTGGATGTAGTTAATGGAGATGGTGTTTTTATGTGTACGGATGAAGAGCAGTTATTCGTTGCCATTATCGATGGTGCTGGACATGGCCCAAAGGCTCATGAAATTGCACAGGCTAGTTGTGAATTCATTAAAACCAATATAAATGTGGAGTTACCCGATCTCATGAGTAGGCTTCATGAAAATCTGCGTGGTACTCGCGGGGCAGTGGGTATTATCGGTAAGCTGAATTATGACTCCTTAGATTTTCGCTATGTGGCTATTGGAAATGTTGCACTACGCAAAATCGGAAATCTTTCAAAACAGGCAGTGAGTCAGGGCGGTATTTTAGGTTATTGTATAAGAACTCCTCGGGAGCAATCTATACAACTCGAGGCTAAGGATAGATTAATCTTATATACGGACGGGATTACGAGTGCTTTTGACGAGAGTGTTTATCCAAATATCCGATGGGACAACGCTGAAGTAATTGCTAATCATTTGATTAGTGACTTTGCGAAAAACAATGATGATGCGACTTGTATAGTTGCACGGGTTAAATAATGCTTTTTCAATGGACAATAGAGATGATTAAGATATGATACAATTAGGGACTGTTCAAATTCGTGACGAGAATTCCATTGTTCAATGTCGAAATAAAATTCGTGCGCTCTCATTGGATTTAGATTTCAGTCTAGTGGTAGCTACGCGTATTGCAACTGCAACTTCAGAGATTTGTAATATGTTATTACAAAGTAATACCCACTCCAGTGTGAATATTGCTTTTGACAAAAGAGATGGACGCTTAGGATTACTCATGGTCTTTGAAACGGCGACACCCCAGCTCAAAGAAGAAAACTTCACTATATTATTTGATCACTTTGAATTTGTTTCTGACAATCCAGAAAAAGAACAAATTAAAGCTTTTAAATTCTTTAGTAATCTTAGTTTTATTCCATCCGAGGATTTCATTGAAGTTGCAAAAGGGAAACTTTTGGAACTAAGCCGAGATGAACTTATCGAAAAGCTTAAGGGGGCTAACTTACAGGCTGAGTCCGCCACTCAGACAAAGAGTGATTTCTTGGCAAATATGAGCCATGAAATTAGAACTCCAATGAATGCTATTATTGGAATGTCTGAGCTTTGCCTCCGAACAGATTTAAATTCAAAGCAAAGTGACTATCTAACCAAAGTTCATTCTTCAGCTAGTTCACTGTTAGGGATTATAAATGACATTTTAGATTTTTCTAAAATAGAAGCGGGAAAGCTTGATCTTGAGGATTCACCATTTAACTTAGACTATGTATTAGATAATCTTTCAACTGTTATAGGACTCAAAACTCAAGAAAAGGAACTAGAGCTTATTTTTTCACGAGATCACGATGTGCCAGCTCACTTAATAGGCGACTCATTGCGGCTAGGTCAGGTCCTAATTAATTTAGCAAATAATGCAGTTAAGTTTACCAGTAAAGGTGAAGTCATAGTTTCAATAAAATTAGAGGAACAAGGAGATAATGACGAGTTGACATTACTTTTCTCCGTTAGAGATACAGGTATTGGAATGAATAAAGAACAGCTAGGGAAAATGTTTCAATCATTTTCTCAAGCAGATAGCTCCACAACGCGAAAATATGGAGGAACAGGTCTTGGGCTAGTGATCTCCCAAAAGATTGTTGAGCAGATGAATGGTGATATTTGGGTAGAGAGTGAACCAGGCGTTGGTAGTACTTTCTTTTTTAATGTTAATTTGAAAAAACATCATGTTGACTTACAAAAGAACCTCGAAGTATATGATGATATTGAAGGTATGTCAGTTCTGGTTGTTGATGATAATAAAAATGCTCTTAAGATAATGGATGATTACCTTTCTCGTTTTGGATTTAAGATTGACTGCACATCTTCGGGAGAAGAAGCTTTAGAAAAAATCAAAACAGCCTCAGAGCCTTACAAGCTAATTATACTTGACCTTGTCATGCCTGGTGGAATGAATGGTATCGAACTATCAAAGGCTGTTAAGTCAAATTCAGAACTAGATCCTATACCTCAAATTATTTTGGTTTCTTCTCATGGCATGACCGACTTAACTGATACCGAATTAGATAGTATTGACAATACACTTAACAAACCTGTTAACCCATCTCTTCTATATAATTGTATTATTGAGACTTTTGGCCATAATATAACTTCAAGTGAAAAACTTACAAATCATGGTCACGTTAATGAGCACCTCGATAAAATTAGAGGGGCCCAAATATTATTAGTTGAGGATAACCTTTTGAATCAACAAGTAGCGATTGAATTTTTGGAACAAGAGCAGTTTTTTGTCACAGTTGTTAATAATGGTCAAGAGGCTCTTGATAAAATTTATGTAGAAGAATATGATTGCGTCTTAATGGATCTTCAAATGCCAATAATGGATGGTATCACAGCTACAAAGGTCTTACGAGAAAATTCAAAGTATAATGATCTGCCGATAGTTGCAATGACGGCAAATGCAATGGTTCAAGATTACATTGATGTTGCTGAAGCTGGAATGAATGACCATGTTTCAAAACCAATTAATATTTCTGAATTATTTCATGTTTTAGCCCAATGGATCAAGCCAGGTGAAAGAGTTGCTTCTCAAGTGAAACCAAAGAGCAAAGAGGTGCCAGTAGAAGTTATCGTTCCAGATGATTTGATTGGGATTGACACAAAAATAGGGCTTAAAAATATTGGTGATAATAAAGCTCTTTACATGAAGCTTCTCAGAGGGTTCTATTCGGACCACTCCGAAGATATTTCTATAATAAAGGACCTCTTAAAAAAGAGCGAAGACTTAGAAACTCCTAAGCGCCTTGCTCATACTCTCAAAGGTATTTGCGGAACGATTGGTGCCTTTAAACTCGGCACTGATTTTGAGAAGTTAGAGAATGCTTTAAGTAATGGTGACAAGTCCAATTTACTAACATTAATTGATAATGCACATATCAATATGGCCCCTCTAATGAAGAGGATATCACTTCTAACTGAAGAGAGTGAGCAAAAACTTGAGCCTTCAATTGAGACCATGCCTAAAGAGGAGTTACTTGTTGAGTTAGATGATCTATCTGAAATGCTTGAAGACATGAGTCCTGATTCAGAAGATACGTTTAGTAGGCTTAAAGCTGACCTTAGAAAGTATGAGTTAGAGTCTTTTCTTATTAAAGAACTAACTCAAAAAATTAATGCGTTTGATTTTGATGGTGCTCAAGATGCATTACAAAAAATTAAGGTAAAACTAGCGTAAAAAAAAGGAATATCACTAATGGAAAGAATACTAGTTGTTGATGATGAGAGACTCAATATTAATGTCTTAAATGAGTTACTTAAAAGTAAGTATAAGGTTATGGCCGCAATTAATGGCGAACAAGCTTTAAAGGCTGCATCCTCAAAAAATCCTCCTGATTTAATTCTGCTTGATATTATGATGCCAGAAATGGATGGATACGAAGTTTGCAAAATATTAAAAGCTGATGACCAGACAAAAAACATTCCCATTATTTTTGTTACAGCAATGGGACAGGAGTCTGATGAGACAAAGGGACTTGAGCTGGGCGCTGCAGACTATTTAACAAAGCCCATATCTCCTGTAATTCTTGAAGCAAGAGTTCAAACGCAAATTAAGCTACAAAGAAGTCGAAAAGTATTGATTGCTCAAAAATTGAAAATTGAAGAACAAAATGACGAAATCCTGAAGGAAAAAGGAAAAAGTGACGAGCTTCTTCGGAACATACTTCCTGAAGAAATTGCTGATGAGCTTAAGGAAAAGGGAAGGGCAGACGTAAAAACCTTCGATAAGGCAAGTATTCTGTTCACTGATTTTGTTGGCTTCACAAAGGCTGTAAGTAAAATGAGTTCACATGAATTAGTGGCAGAGTTAAATGTATGTTTTGAGGCCTTCGATCACATCTGTGAAAAATATCATGTCGAAAAAATCAAAACGATAGGAGACGCATACATGGCAGTTGGTGGTCTTCCTCTTCCCACAAAGGACTCAGTAGAAAATACAGTATTGGCAGCCTTAGAAATGCAGGAATTCATTGTCAATAGAAAAGAAGAAAATAGTGAACAGGCATTTGAAATGCGGGCGGGTATTCACACCGGCAAGGTGGTTGCTGGAATTGTTGGTGTCAAGAAGTTTCAATATGACATTTGGGGAGATACAGTAAATATTGCTTCAAGGTTTGAAAGCAATGGCGAGCCAGGATCAGTAAATATTAGTCAATCGACTTACCAAGAATTAAAAAGCAATCCTTCTTTTACTTTTGAAAGTCGTGGACTAATAATGGCAAAAGGCAAAGGAGAACTAGAGATGTACTTCGTGTCAAAGACTTAAATGAAAAAGAAAAAATGCATACAACAATCGCTATAAAAAATAGATGGGTAAATGCTCCTAATTAGTTAAGTATATATATTGACTCTACTTCGATAATTTCTCTCTTATTTAATTTTCCAGGCTTCCTCGTTGATTCAATTTTTGATCAGCTTCTCAATTCTTTTTCGAAATTCCGATATTCATATTCAGATCCATGTACGCTGAAGGTAGGTACGCTGCTCGCACAGCTCCCAAAATTGCGCATGCGCGCTATCATAACATCGGCTAATCGGCAATATGTGCTGGCACACAAAGCGCTTAGCCAGCTGTTGTATGCCATAGAAAACACTAAGCATACATATTGCCCACCTTTGAATCAAGTCTTCTTGTTCCCCTAGCGGGGTATGGAGTTGTAGCGGGAATGGTGGGTGTCAAGAAATTCCAGTAAGACATTTGGTGCGACACCGTAAATACGGCAGCTCGGATTGAAAGTAAACGAGAAGTAGAAAAAGTAAACATCAGTCAAGCTACATACGACTTTTTGAAGAACGACCCCGACTTCACTTTTGAAAGTCGAGGTAAAATAGAGGTAAAAGGCAAGGGAGAGATTGAGATGTACTTTGTGTCGAAGGCTTAGATGAAAAAGAAAAACGCCACACAACAACTCCTATACGCAATGCCCTTCGGGACACTGCGCATAGCCAAAGCGTTGTCAGCAATGAGAAGTTAAGTCCACTAAAGTAAACCTTACTTTGATTGTAATTGTTTGAGCTTTTTCGTAATAAATCATCAATGGACTTATACTCCTCCAACAACACATGATATATTGTGGGTTTTTAATTTTGATGGAATCCTTAATGATTTGGGAGCATTGGAAGGTGAATTAATTATTTTTGAAGAAGGATCATTAGCTGTTGATTTTGAAACTACTTCAGGTGCCCATTTCATTTTAGGATCAACTAAAAAATTTGACTATAATTTAGTTTTAGGAACAAGCTCTCTACATACATCGAAACAAGCTTTATACAATAGTCAAAAACAAATTGAATCTATTTATAAGGAACTTAAAACCAAAAGAGTCATTGATGAATAAGATAAAAGGAGTGAGGACATTTACCCCACTCCTTTTATCTAAACACAAATCAAATTTTTATAAACTTCATTACTTCACCATCAATAATTAAATAATAGAGTCCTCGATTTAATTGTGCCACATTAATTACCTTCTCGGCACCTCTTTTAACAACAGCACCTAAAACATCCGTCAATATCCAGTGACTAAATCGACCTTCAATATTTACTTGATTTTGAGCGTGTTTAGGATAAATACTCAAGCTATTACCTGTTGTCTCAGTATCGATTGATGTTGTCACACCAACTGTTTTATAATAAGACTTCTTGGGTACACCTGG
>CAWVXU010000106.1:0-7414 GCA_963934255.1 uncultured Fibrobacterales bacterium | reverse complement strand
CAAGCTACAGAAATTCATTTCGATATTAATTTGGCGAGGGATTAAATTTTATCCTTGGTCCAAGAATAATGCCGTTTTTCAGTGTCTCTTGAGAAAGGGTAATCTTTCACAAAGTGAAGACCTCTTGATTCTTTACGATTCAGGGCAGATTTAATCATCACTAAAGCGCAGTCAACCAAGTTTTTGTAAGTCTGAAAGTCTTCTAAAGTTTCTTTAGGGAAAGACTTAGATGATTTTAATTTGAGGTGAAATTTTTTCACTCTAGCAAGAGCATCTTCAAGCTCAGCAGTCGTTCGAACAATACCTACTTGATTCCACATTAATTCTTTAAGTTGAGTTGTTTTGCCAAGCCAATTATCATTTTGGGATTTATTGAAGTAATGGCGTTTAGTCCTTAACATTGGAATCGTATCGGCAAGGTATTTCTTTGAATTAAGCCAGGCGCGATTTGAAAATACGACGCTTTCAAGTAAGCTGTTTGATGCTAGGCGATTGGCGCCGTGAACACCAGTGCAAGATGCTTCGCCACAGGCATAAAGCCCTTGAATGGAAGACTCAGATTGAGTATTGACTTTAATGCCACCGCACATATAGTGAGCCGCTGGCACCACCGGTATCATATCTTTGGAAATATTAATCCCTAAGTCCAAGCAATTTCTAAAAATATTTGGAAAGTGGTATTGTAATTCTTTTTGTCCAAGGTGAGTGATGTCTAAATAGACAAAGTCAATTACGTGAAGCTTAAGTTGTTCATGAATAGCGCGTGCAACAATGTCTCTTGGCGCTAGATCTTTTAATGGATGTACCTTTTCCATAAAAGCTTCACCTAAATGATTGCGCAATACACCACCATGACCTCGTATAGCTTCTGATATTAAAAAACTCCCACCATTTTTATGACAAAGGCTAGTGGGGTGAAATTGCATAAACTCCATATCTTCAAGAGCAGCACCTGCGCGAAATGCCATGGCCATTCCATCGCCAGTCGCTACAGAAGGGTTGGTAGTGTGTTGATAGAGTTGCCCGATTCCACCAGTAGCCAAGAAAGTAGTTTTAGAATAAATGGTTTCAATGGTGTGATTGGATTTATCATAAATTTCAGCGCCCCAACACCGATTATTCTCAACAATGAGGTCAATCGCGAAATGAGATTCTAAAAAGCGGATGTTTTCTCGTTTTTTAGCTTCTTCAAGTAATGCCCGCATGATTTCTTTACCCGTCAGGTCTGACGAGTGCAAAATTCTTCGACGACTATGCCCACCCTCAAGGGCTAGATGGTAGTTGACCTTTTTCTGTTCTTTCTCAAGAGTGAATTGAACGCCCCACTCAATCAATTGATGTATTGTGGCTGCACCCTGATCAGTTAGAATCTTTACAGGTGCTTTGCGGCAGAGTCCAGCGCCGGCTTTTAAAGTATCATCAGAATGCATTTGAGCAGAATCCGAGGGGTGAATTGCACCCGCAATTCCGCCTTGGGCGTAGTTTGAGCTACCCTCGGGTCCTCGACCCTTGGTAACCACGACAATATTATGCCCTTTTTCACTTGCTTTTAAGGCGATCGTTAGGCCAGCAATTCCTGTCCCAATGACTAATAAATCAACTTTTTTCATATGTAAACAAAGATATCTAAATAAAAGCAATATCTAAAGTGATAAGTTCATATTGATTATCACTAAAAGTGATTGATTGTGCTTTAAAATATCTAAATTAGCATGAATTAGATTTCGAGGACTACTTTATGTTAACGTGGATTCAGACTCAAGCTAAATGGGTCATTGTCATTTTTATTGTTTTTATCACAGCTGGCTTATTATTAATAGATCAGCAAAGCCTCAGTACGGACTCTCGTGAGCCGGTTGCTACTATAGACGGTCGTACCATTGATTTCAGTGAGTATTCTCGGATGTATCAAAACGCCCAAGCTCGTATGAGCGCTAATATGTCTCAACAGGATTTGGCACAACTTCGTCGTCGTATTCTTAAAGAGAACATCCAACAACACAAAATTAACGAGATTTTAAAAGAATTGGATTTGAAAGCTTCTGGGCATGAAATTCTTCAGTATATGTTGAATAATCCACATCCCGGATTTCAAAAGGCCCCAATATTTATGACAGACTCTGTGTTTGATATAAAAAAATGGCAAGCATTTGTATTGTCAGATAGTGCAGCTAATCAGCGTGACCTAGTGGATTTTGAACGTATGATTGAAGCTCAAAATATCCCAATGTCTCAACTTCAGCAAGTCCTTGCAGCAGGTATTCATACTACTGACCTTGAGGCTAAGTTTAAAGTGGAGGCTTCTAAAAATAGATTTAAGCTTCAGTACCTTAGTGCGTCGCTTGATTCTTTCAAAGTTGAAGAGCCAAAGCCCGAAGCAATTGAAGCCTACTTTATTGCTCAAAAAGACTCTTTCTATGTGACTGCTGACCAAGCTAAGGCCGAAATGCTTTATGTAAAAGTTGTTCCATCACAAAAAGACATTCAAGATCAAAAAAAATACCTGATGGAGCTAAAAAGCTCACTTAAGACTGGTCGCAAATTCTCAGATCTAGCTCGTGATGTAAGTGAAGACGAAGGTTCAGCTACACAGGGTGGTTCACTTGGTGGCTGGTCAAATGGTTCTCAATGGGTCAAACCATTTAGAGATGCTGCACTTCAACTTGATTCAGGTGAAGTATCTGGGATTGTTTCTACGCGATTTGGATTTCATATTCTCAAATCTGTTGGCAAAAAAGACGTTGAAGGGGAGACTCAAGTCTTAATTCAACATATTCTAGTCAAGGTGACTCCAGGGACTGAAACAGTTGATTCATTAGAGCAATCAATTGATAATATTAGAGAAGAAGCTGTTAAAGCTGAAGATTGGTCAAAATTCGCAGGCACTAAAGATTTAATTCATAAAAAAACAGATTGGTTTATAAGGGGTGGCGCAATTAAAGAAGGCTACTTCCCAGGGTTATCAACATTTACCTTTGATAATGAAGATAAAAAAGTATCAAAAGTGATTAAAAATGACGGATACATTGCCGTATTTAAACCATTAGAATTGGTAGAAGCCGGAGAGAGACTATTAGGCCCCAACCGAGAAGCAATTACTGAGATTCTTAAAGTCGAAGCTCAGGCTAAGCTTGCGCAAGAGTATTTGAAGTCACTTCAAGCTACATTACCCAATCAGTTGGCTCAACTCAGGGCATTTGCTGAAATTAACCCAAAAGTGAACTTTGATAGTACATCATGGATATCTTCGGACGCTTCTGTAGCTCGGTTCGGTTTTTCGAATCCTAAAATTGCAAACATCTTAAAAGCAAATAAAAACAAGTGGATAGCGCTCAATTCTGGACGTTATGCGTTTTTGGCTAAATGGTCTGAAAAAAAAGATGCTTTGGCTAAACAAATTGAAGTTGAATTACCTCGTGCGCGTAAGAACTTGAATGAGCGATCTCAATCAATGGCAATGAATAGCTGGATGAATTCGCTTGAGTCTCAAGTAGAAGTCAGCGATAATTTAGGAACTTACTATCCTGAATAACTTCAAATAGTTAAATTATACTGCGGTTAACCCCCCCCATTCAAGCTCTTCTTTTTAGAAGGGCTTTTTTTATGTCTCAAAAAAAAACCAAAAAAACCAAAAAAACACAAGTAAATCAAGAATCTTGCTAAGTGCTATTTTTCAAACAGTTTATGGTGTTTTCAGGTGTAAAACCATCATAAAACAGCTGTTTTTGACGAAAACAGCTCTTATTATGTCGAAAAAAAACACATTATAAAAATTAAATCCCGTGAAATAAGTGGTGAGAAGTGGTATATTTAGGTGAATAATGGGGTGAAATCCCTAATGGTGGGTGGGTTGTGTCTAAGTTTGAAGTAATTAACGGGTTTTCTCAAAATGCTAGCGCCAGTATTGACGCGAAAGGGCGTTGTAGTTTCCCTAAGGAATTACGAAAGCTCCTGAGAGATGAAAACTGTGGTGAAATTGCCATTGCGCCATCTCACGACAATACATTGACGATATACCCAGCCCTTGAGTGGAATGATTATGTCTCCAAGATTGAAAAACGCTCAAGGGCCTCTAAATCTAAGAGCCTAGCCTTTCAGGTTTTCATGAAACTGTCTAGTACGCAAAAGTTGGATGCACAATCACGTTTTTCGCTAACAAAAGAACAAATCCAGAAGTTTAAAATTGATAAAGAAGTCTTCTTTATTGGTTTAAATAAAACTGTAGCTGCTATGAATCAAGAAGAATTTGATAAGCGTAATGATCCTGATATGGATGATCTTGCTGATTTGCTTATGTTTGATGAGGCTGATGAGTAATGAATTTTTACCACGCACCCGTTTTGAAAGATGAATGCCTAGATGCACTGAACATGAAGTCAGGAGCTGTGTTCATTGATTGCACTTTAGGCGGTGGTGGGCATTCCGAAGCTATTTTACAAGAAATTGATTCAAGCTCTAAAGTAATTGGTTTAGACCGCGACTTAGATGCTTTGTCACACGCTTGTGACCGCTTGAAAAAGTTTTCAAATTTTGAATCTATACATACTCCATTTAGTGCTCTTAATCATTTATTTGAAGAATCATCGATTGATGGTATTTTAATGGATTTAGGTATTTCAAGTCGCCAAATCGATAATGGAGAACGAGGGTTTAGTTTTAGGAATTCTGAGTTTGTTGATTTACGGATGGATCAATCTCAAGGGGTTAGTGCTAGAGAATGGCTCATCCAAACTGAAAAAAAAGAAATTTGTCAAGTGCTATATCGTAATGCTGACCTCAGAGCAACCGGACGGTTTGTAGATAATATTATAGCCAAGGCAAATGAAGGAGAGCTCCTCATGTCGGACTTTGTTGCACTTGTCAGGCGTTCTTTTCCAAAGCTTCGAGACCAAGAAGCTGCCTGTGCACGAATACTCCAAGCCATTCGTATGGAAATAAATAATGAAATGCGAGAAGTAACAGAGACTCTTGAGGGAGCTGTAAAGACTTTAAAAGTGGGCGGTCGACTTGTTGTAATCACTTACCACTCTGTTGAAGATCGCACTGTTAAGCATAAAATGAAAGAATACGAAACAGCCTGCATCTGCCCACCAAGGTTTCCAATTTGTCAATGTGGGAGTATTTATAAAAAAATAATTCCTATAAACAGAAAACCACGCTTACCGAGTGAGCAAGAAATAGCATTAAACCCAAGATCTCGTTCAGCTAAGCTGAGAGTGTATGAGAGGGTTTAATTATGAAAAACATTGTACCCATTCTTTTGTCCTTAGTGTTTTTAGCAGTTTTCTTTTCTCTACCCATTTGGACAAAAAGTGGATTTATTGTTAAGAAAAAGAAAAAAGTTGAATTATTAGCCGAGAAAAAAAACCTAATACAACAAAATACTTTTTTGGATCAAAAATTAAATACTCTTTCAAAGCCCTCTCGTGTAGAGTCAAAAGCAGCTGAATTTTTAGAACTCAGTTGGGGGTCGCGTCCTTTTAAGGTTGATCTTCCATGAGAACCTATTCTAGCTTCAAAACAATGAAATCAAATAAGCCAGCCGATGTTGAGCAGCGCATGTTGATTGTGGGTATTTCTCTTTTCATTATTTGGGTATCACTTTGGTTTTGGACTTTTAAAGTTCAAGTCATTGAACCAGAAGTATATGCTAGTACCAAAAAAAATGCCATACGAACGGTAACCCTCAAACCAATACGTGGTAGAATATTTGATCGAAATAATGAACTCCTTGTTGATAATGTTAAGAAGAATGTAGTTCGAAAAGATGGTACAAAATTTACAATTAATCGAGTTTTAACTCACGGTGAATTAGCTGGTCATACTTTAGGGAAATTACGTAAAAATGGAAAAGGTCGTACAGGGCTAGAGTATAGCTTAGAAAAAGACCTTGCGGGTGTAGATGGGTGGGAGCTACATAAAATAGATGTATCTAAAAACATATATTATGGCTTTATACCTGAAGTAACTCCGCCAATTCATGGATATGATGTTGTACTTACTCTAGACCATCGGATTCAAGCAATTGTTGAAGATGCTTTAAAGCGTGGTGTTGATAACGTTAAAGCTATGGCAGGGACTGCTATTGTTGTAAACCCTCATAATGGAGAAATCCTTGCTCAAGCAAATTACCCTACCGTTGATCATAATGAACCAGGTGGTTTGACAGAAGATCAAATGAGAAATGATGTACTTCAAAAAAGTTTTGAACCTGGATCTACGATAAAAGTTTTGACTGCGGCTATTGCTATAAATGAAGGTAAAGTAAAAGAAACTGACATCATTAATACAGAAAACGGAAGATACTATCCATGTGGTAGAAGGCAATTAGTAATTACGGATCATAATCATTACAAGTCACTTAATCTTGAACAAATTTTAGCTTACTCATCAAATATTGGCTCTGCAAAAATTGGTCAGCGTGTTGATGAAAAGATTTTTTATAAATACTTAAGAGATTTGGGGTTTGGTACTAAGACCGAGGTAGAGCTTAGTGCTGAAAATATTGGTAAATTACATCATCCAGCCTCTGATAGTTGGACAAAATGTGTAACTCAAGCTACAATGTCCTATGGATATGGAATTTCAGTGAACCCTTTACAGTTGACTATGGCTTTGAGTGTTGTTGCCAATGGTGGAAAACTATTTAAACCAAAATTAATTAAAGAGTATCGGAGTGCTCAATCTGGTGAGTTGATTAAAGAAAATAAAGATCATTTTCTACGTAGAGTCATTACCGAAAAGACTGCATCAAGAACTCGTAAGTTAATGAAAAGTGTCGTTGAATATGGTACAGCTAAATCATTAAAAATTAATGGATTGAGTTTTGCGGGGAAAACAGGTACTGCTGAAAAATGGAATAATAAAACAGGTAAATATGAAACGAAAAAGAATAACAGTTCTTTTGTTGGATTTTTACCGGCTGAATCTCCACAATATGTAATCTATGTAGTACTTGATGAGCCTAAAGTGCACACGGCAGGCTCTTTAACTGCTGGGCCAGTATTTAAAGAGATTGCTCATCGATTAAGTTTTAATACTGATTATGGTTTGACTACTGAGACACTTGAAGTTGAATCTGATGAAAGAATTCTTATTCCGAATTTTGAAAGCAAAGATCTAGGTGACGTATTGGCATGGGCGAAAAAAAATGAAGTAAAAGTTGATAGAGAAGGCCCTGGTCAACTTGTAATAAGTCAATTTCCAAAATTTGGAAGTGTGATCAAAAAAGACTTAGAATTAAAAATTCAAACTCGCTGTAAATGGAATGGTGTCCCAGATCTTAAAGGACTTAGTCTTAAAAAAGCTATGGCTCTGTTAAGTGAACGAGGAATTAAAGTAAACTACAAAGGTGAAGGTATTGTGACTAGCCAATCTCTTGAGCCTGGTGCTGATTTAAATGAAAACGATACAT
>CAWVXU010000105.1:0-7417 GCA_963934255.1 uncultured Fibrobacterales bacterium | reverse complement strand
AACTTAAATTTTGTGTTGGTTGACCCATAATACTGACGGAAGTATTGATAGCCATCGGATAAGATACTTCCTTTATCATGATTTCCATAAATGACATAAACAGGAACGGGGAACTGAGAAGTAAAATCATATGCCCAAGCATATTCTTTTTTAGTGCCCCGCTGCACCAAGTCACCTAGGATGACCATAAAGGCTAAATTTTTATCAGCTATATCTTTGGATAATTTTTCAGCAGCTTCAATATTATACTGTATATCACCCACAGCACCAAATGAATACCCATTTGTATCTTGCGGAGTAGATATGGTGGTTTTAAACTCCTCACCTGCCTTGAGTTTCAATGAATATAAGACAGTATTATTCTCATCTGAATTTATGATTAAACCTCTGTCATTCAGACTTTCAGGCAAAGGTGATTGGATAATATTTTTGAGTTTAAAAACCACTTTTTGATCATATTCAGAATTGGATTTCAAAACAATAGTCGCTGAAGGACCTTGCAAGTGAGAGACGATTGTATCAGCAATGATATCTACTGTACCATAGTTTATTTCAACATCAAATGACTCAGAATTCAAATGCCCAGCATGATCATGAAATCGATCCTCGTCACTACTGAAGATACAACCTAGTGCAAGAAACGAGATAAAGAAGGAAATCGGAAAGACCACTTTTGTCATATTTGTCATAGATTTACTCCTGCAGACATAGACAAGCGATAACCTTGACCATGAGTAAATAATAGCTTCATGTAAAAAGAACTCAATGACCATATCGCGCTGTGCTCAAGATGAATAAATGTCCAATTTCTGGAACCGACTAATTCATCTTCTCTTCTTTTGTATTGAGTAGAAAGCTCTATTGAGCTAGAGGGATAGAAACGGATACCCTGACCTAGTATCATCATTTCATTGGTATATCCAAGACGACTTCCCTCAAACCAAAACCACTCATGCCCTAAACCAAATTGGTTAAAAAGATAAATACCCTTTATTCTCGGGTAAAAGTCACCTATGTTCACTTCCAATTCTGTGAGGATATATGCTTGAGATAGGCTAAAGCCTTCCAAGGAAACCTTATGTTTGACTTCAGGAATTATAGTGAAGTGAAACCCTTCATTATTTATAATACTCCTACCGACCGAGCCCACAATCTCTTCATAGTTACGGTCAGCCTCGTGCTCATAATTTATTTTATAAAACCAGTTATGATGGGCGAACTGGAACCTATAATTAAAAAAGTCGCTATAAGGATCTTGATGATTGTTTTGACTCACATACCCCAGCTGGGCATAAATTCTTTTATATTCGTGAATATTCGTAGTGTCTCCCTCTACCCCAGCCCAACTCGCTAAATCAAAAAGGAATGCGCTGGCTAATGTACCAAAACCAAATACAGTCATTGGTGTAAAGAGGGCGTAGCTGTCATTAGCCCCACCCGTCAAAGCCAATCCAGTGACACCAACCACACCTGTTAGTAATGAATAGCTTTTGAGCCCAAAGCGAGAAGATTCCATAGAATCAGGGAATGATAGTTGAGGAGTGATAACATCGGAGCTGTCAGCACTATGAGAATAAACAGGAGCAAGTAACAAAAAGCATAAAATTGAAATAAAGAATATGGATTTCATGATATCAATTTCTAGCTAAACTTATCACCCCATCAATACTGTTAAACTAATTTAAATACATCATCACATCAATAAGAAATTGAGCGCAATGGATTTATTTGGAGGACAGAGATCACCGCATCCTTGGGTACCGTAGTTATTTAAGCTTGGGATAGGATTGTTCGGAGCTAACTTCTTTTTCATAATTTTTTTGGAGACTGACGATAAATGCTTCCTTGTTATTTTTTATAACCTCCATATGCTCTCCTTTTATTATTTCAGGATGAAAGTCTCGCATATAAGCATCACTCCATACGCCTAACTCTACTATAACCGGAGCTAGAGCAATCCCTTTGTCTGTCAACCGGTATATATTTGCCTTCTTATTATGGGGTAGTTTGTCTTTTGTTATGATTTTAAATTCCTCTAGCATTTTGAGGCGAGCAGATAGAATATTAGAGGCAATTGCTTCATCACTTTCAGAAAAATCTTTAAATGCCTGCTTCCCTTCTATCAACATCTGTTTGACAATCACTAAAGTCCATTTATCACCTAATATATCTAAGGCGGAGGTGATAGGACAGTGACATCGAAATTTATCATTCATTTAAAGTCTCTGATAATGTTTTCTCCCAAAGTACAATTAATCCTTATTATTACTTGTAAAATAAAAGTATTTTTCATATTTTTACTTGCATAATAAAAGTAATAATCTGAACCTAAAGAAATATAAATCATGAGTAAAAAAGTATTAATAACGGGAATTTCTGGATTTGTTGGACAACATTGTGCTGTTGAGCTATTAAAAAATGGGTACAACGTGAGGGGCTCAGTAAGACATCTTTCTAAAGATCAAGAAGTCCGAAAAGGCATTGCAAAAGTCATTGACCCGCAAGATAACCTAGAATTTGTTGAACTTGATTTATTGAGTGACAAAGGTTGGGACAAAGCCATGGAGAATTGTGACTATGTGTTGCATGTAGCTTCTCCATTTGTAATTGCGGAACCAAAGGATGAAAATGACATGATAAAACCTGCCGTGGAAGGAACTCTGAGGGCATTGAAAGCAGCGAAAAAAGCGGGTATTAAAAAAGTCATTTTGACCTCATCTACCGTTGCAATGGCAGGAGACAGAAAGAAAAATCACTTGACTCCAAAGAGTTGGACTCATGCTAAGACGGATAAGGTGTCTGTGTACATGAAAAGTAAGACATTAGCCGAGAAAGCGGCTTGGGACTTTTATAATAATCAAACTACTGGCGATAAGATGGAATTGACGGTCGTTAATCCAGGGCCAATCTATGGACCCACATTGACGGGTGATCTTACTGGTGCTTCCATGAGCATGGTCAAGGATATGATGACAGGAAAAATGCCCATGCAACCCAATGCACATTACGTCATGTCAGATGTAAGAGATATTGCTAAAATACATGTCGCCGCCATAGACAACGCAAAATCCAACGGCGAACGTTTTATTGTGACCTCTGAAAAGCTCTACTCTTTTGTCGGGGTCGCGTCTATATTGAGAGACAATGGATTCGAAAAAGCAACCCCAAGAAAAGCACCTAGTTTAATGGTGAAGTTTCTGAGTCTGTTTAATAGAGAAATGAAGGGCATGTTGCCATTTTTAGATGCAGAAATCAGTGCAGATATATCAGCTACTAGGCAGGTTTTCAATTGGGAGCCTATTCCATTTGACAAGACAATAGTAGATACTGCAAAATCAATCCAACCTTTACTTTAATATATGATCATATTCTCTCAATCCAGAATTGTATAGTTCAATTCTGGTTTTTTGGAACTTCGCTACAATTTATTTATTTGGATCTTTATTCCGTTTGGACCTATCACTTCAATACTTTTTGATTGAGTTATATCTATTTTTTTAACTTTAGTTGAATGGTGTCTATTAAAATCCTCTTTCCATCAATGTTGTAGAGGGTCCTTATATCTTTCCATTCTCCTTCTTGACTAATAAGTATCGTTTCATCCTCTAGCTCAAACCATAATTCAAATTCAATACTCGTTGCATCTGTCGGGTTGACCAGGACGGAGTATTGGTTTGATTTCTCTTTTTCTTTAATTTCAATACTCTCATTATGGGAAATCAATTGGATAGCATTGTTGAGAATTGAAGTATTGTCAAAGTCAGGAACAGTGGTAATTAGAATTTTTCTTTTACCGATCTGTAGATCAGGAAAATCCTTGAATTCAGGATACCAACCCTTAATAATAGCATCAGGTCTCTTAGCCAGTCTTATTGTATCCTGTCCATAGCTCAAAGAAGACATCAAGATCATTATAAAGAGTAAAAATCAAAATCTACCCTTTATTTCATAATATATAAATGGATTTCAACTACGCTATGTGGGAAAGAGGTTAGACTTCGACTTTGTAGTTTAAAGAGACTTCATCTCCAGTCATCCCCCTAAAGCCCCAGTTTGATGATGAACTTTCAAGAATCAAGATTTCTATGTCATGAGTTGAAATAGTGACCTTTTCACTGATTTCTTTAAACAACATCTTAATCAGTTTTTTCTTTGTTTCAGTCGTTCTTCCTGTCATCATCATGATTTCAATGATAACATACTTTTCTGTTCTTCCTTCCGGGTAATAAAAGTCATCCTTTTCAAGGTTGATAAATCGGTGTGCCCGTTTGTTTTTCGGGAATTGTAGGGCTTCTACAATACAATGATGTATTGCATCTGATAGTAGCTGTTTTTTGTCTATAAAGTTCTCTCTTAAACCGTATATTTTTACTTGTGACATTATCTTCTCCCATTTATTATTGAATATGACTGGCGACATATTCTTACTTACTCTTAGATTTGGTTCCACTCATAAAAATTTGAGCCTAAATTCAATTTGAATCCGGTTTTAGTGTACAATTTATTTCCGATCATATTTGATTTTTCCGTTTCCAAAAACATAGCGCAAGCAGAAGAATCTCTTACCAATTTTTTGGCCCTATCAATTAAATGGATAGAGATTTCCATCCCACGGAATTCGGGGGTAACGAATAGGTCATTTAATAACCATAACTTTTGCATTCTTGTAGATGAGAAGAGAGGATAGAGCTGCACAAATCCAACAAGCTTATCTTCATTTGTTTCACAAACAAATATTTCAGAATCTCTGTATTTTATCCTGTCGGCTAGAAAATTTTTAGCTGCATTCACATCGGAATCATTTCTATAAAAAACTCGATACTCGTCAAACAGCTCAGCTAATTGTTCAATATCTCTATTCTTAGTCTCTCGTATTTGCATGATTCCTCCTTCATAACATAAAACGCCTAAGCTATGCTAGTGATCGCCTTGCTTTCGGCTATAGGCAATACCATTTATCATCCTGCCAAGCTGTTCAGCATGGGCATTTAAATGATCAATATAGTCATCTATCAAATAATTTAATGGTATATCCTCATCTTCTATTCTCCAAGTATTCCCTAATGAACTCTCTTCAATATTTTTTATGACATGTATAATTTGGTGATTGAGCGCGAGCCACAAAACAGTCAGATCATCAAAGTTCTGTTCTGCGTATTTTTGAAGGCGAACCCACTCATCTTGATCGTACCCCGGAAAATCATCCAAATTGCCCGATTGAAGTCTAACAAATCTCTGAATATTATTGGTAGCTGAATCTATCAAGTGCCCCATAATTTGCTTGGCATTCCATGCGCCATCATCAGATAAATCAAGCATCCCCTTAGCCTCTATGTTTTGGCAAAGATCAAGGACTTTTTTTATTCCTTTGTCTAAATTATCAACTGCAGTAGAGTTATAGTCTTTTTTCATTTTACTTCCTATTATTAGAACAAAGGTTGCCTGTGGGTCACTCTGATTCACCTATAGATTATGTTGATTCTCAGCATATAAGGCAGGATTCAAGCCATTTTCATAGCTACTCGAAGAATGATAGTTTTTTTGAACATAAACCCTTGTCAGTTTGAACATCAATGATATAGACCCCATGAGAGAGGCCGCTCAAATTGATAATATAGTCATTACTCATTGAAGAAGAATAAACCTTTTGCCCCCTTGAATTGAAGATGGCAACTTGATGAATGGTCAGTTCTTTCATAACACTAAGCATGACTTTATCACCCCTGACATGGAGACTTAACTCGGGCGATATAGACTGTTTGAAGATATTAGTCGACATATCATCTTCAATTATTGGTTCCCAAAGTAAAGATCCCCACATCTTTAATTGATCTAAAGTTGCATAGGCACCATTGTCATCCCTGTTTGCATCAAAAGGGTCATAGCCTCGCAAATAATTACTTTCTGATCTGCATTCGGCATAGAATTGACCTTTTTCGTGAGATGGGAAAAACCTCCATTGGTAAGAAGCGAAATCTTGAATGTGACTAGAAGTCACATTAGCTCCCGTTCCTTGTGTATTGACACTGCTTGGATCATAGCCTCTTAAAGCTAGACCCGTTGATTGATTTGTCACCGAATAATATTGAAATTCATCATTGTCTAAAAAGTCAATTTGCCAACCTTGAGCATCCAAAGAATGGTCCACTTCATCAGTGCTAACATAGCCATTAGCAGATCCCTTGCTATGAGTTAAGTGACGGCCTGTATGAAAACTTTTAAGCGCATAGGTCTTGCCATCCTCAAGTAACGATGAGCCCACTTTGTATGGATAGTGGTAGAAATAATCAATATGGAACCATGCGTCATCAGCTCCATCGTATGAGCAATTGGGATGTATCATTGAAAGTATCCAATACACTGGTTCCCTGTAAACTTCATTCATTTGTACACCATTAATAGTCCCATTCTGAGTCCAAGGGATGGTGTGTACATGCACCCAAGTATCATTTTCATACATCCAAAGACGTGTATAGTCCGGAGTGTATTCATAGCCCATGGTCAGCCATTTTTTGTTTTGTTTGGTGGGCCAATCGGTTGAATTTTCTTTTAGATATTGTAATGCGGTGCTGCTTGACCCATTCGCTGTTTTCCATGTAATATTTTTAGAATGCCAATAAGGTTTAGAACTATGATGGAAACCTTCTACATAATCAATTTCGAGTCGTTCATTCCCCGTTTCCAAACATTCATAGGGTTGAGCAAAATTACACTTTGATGCCCATATGGCAGGGTGCCAACAAGTAGGTTGACTCCCTGAGATTCCATCCACTCTCCATTTTGTCATGTAGAAGCCGTATTGGGATGAATTTTTAGAAGAAATACCAGAACCTTGATCTCCGGTGCCCTCCCCTCTCAGTGACAAGTAGCTAGAGTCCACAATGCCTACCATGACTTTGGGATCACCATAAGTCCATTGAGAATCATCTCTGTAATTCCATCCATTGGCACTCGTGTCTAGATCTGCACCATTGAAATCATCCGATATGGCATCGTCTGGTGAACCCTCATAGAAAGGAACAATCGCCTCAGGCAGAGCAAGTCTCACAACAGAGGAATCTAGCTGAGCCCAAGAGAACGAGGAGATCATGAGAACTAAAAGAACAAAAGATGAGTTTGGCTGCACTCGTTTAGGAACTTTATAATTGATAAGCATTGCTCAATGACTCCGTTTATCGTTATCATCTAAATATATGTTTATCATTTCGAAATAGGAGGCCAACACACTCAAGCATCTAAGGAATGGTAATAGATGAGAATTGAGCTGAGCATCCATTGGATATGAGAGTCCAGATAGATATGAACGGAATCTAAAAACCTTTAACTAAGTTTCAACAGCTTCTCTGAATCTCATATATATGATAAAATTTTTCTTCAGATTTTAAGAATCTACGGTTCTGAATGTAAGATTAATTCT
>CAWVXU010000104.1:0-7527 GCA_963934255.1 uncultured Fibrobacterales bacterium | reverse complement strand
TAGTCCTGAGAAAAACTAAATCCAGAGGCAGACAGTGGAGCAGGGCCATCGGCAGGGAATACAGCCGTTAGACCTTTTTGACTAGCACTCTGCGACCAGCCGATACTGATTATGAAGAGAAGCTGGATTATCAAGAATGATTTTTTCATAGCTCATTCCTCATACTCTCTGTTCTCCTAGACTGCGTGCACTGATACCCTGAATATATACTCAAGGCCCGTTGGTTGCAAGTTTGCGAAATAATGGGTCTATTAGGTTGACTCCGCTGCCAGCCAGATGCACTAGATAAGAGGGTTGACTAAGCTATAAGGTTCTTACCCCACAGCCACAGCTTTCTGATGATCTAACTGATAAGCCACCAATTTCCCCAGCCCCCGAGCAGGATGAATAGCAATGCTATAATCCAAACAATAAATTGCTTTCTTCAGCGGATTGACTGTCATCGCCTCGTGATTAAGAGCTTTGAGTTCAAAGGACTCAACATCTTGACAATTATTCGGTAATTCTATCGGACTTCTCCAATAGTGTCCAATAAATATCGGAGACTGATCTACCGTAAAAATCTGATCTGAAATCCGAAAGATAGGGTCAAGTGTGTCTTGAAACTTTGTTGTGAGCTCATGGGAAATTTCTTTCTCCACACCTAATAAAGATTCGTTTAACGAAGTCTTAGTCAAATCTTTCCACCAAGTGAGCCGCGCTTCTTTTCTGACGGTGCCACCTTTATCAGTAAAGGTTTCGTCCTCAGGAAGAGTGCTTTGGAGTCCTTTGAGTAAAACCTCGATCATCCAAAAGTCCGTATTTTCACGCGCAACAGATTCGGTGAGTAGAGGCGTAGCAGCTCCATCATAAGGATCACTTGCACGCCTAATGAAATCTTCATCCAAAGTCTTACCCCAATATTTATCCAAATAATATTGAGTAAAAAACGGATGCCAACAAGCATGTACAGCACGAAACTCTTCTGTTTCAATCGCAAGTGGCAGGGCTTTCATCCAATTGAGCCATTCATCGAGCTCACTTTGTGGGAGTTGATTAAATGCATCCAAAGTTTTCTGAAATTGAGCTCGATTTTTAGAACTGTGAGGTCGGCAATATTCGGATCCATCATCCTTAATAACATACCAAGAGATGGCATTAAGTTCATGATTTCCCATGATAGCTTGAGCATTACCGTTATCTACAAAGTTTTTGACGAGTTTCAAAACACCTAATGAGTCAGGGCCGCGATCAATATAATCACCCAAAAACACGACTTGACGACCTTCAGGATGCGAAAAAGTATTGAGATTATAGCCAAGTTTGATCAGCAATTTCTGCAATGATCTTAGGTGGCCATGGATATCTCCAATCAGGTCGTATTTATTCATTTGATGAAACCCCTCACTTGGTCCTTGAAATGATCCGTCGTTATTTAATTATACGAAAAACAAATGCAAATTGCATACCTTAGTTGTAGATTAAGGAACTCCTGAAGGTGTTGCCACTGCTGTGTTTTCAGGTATCACTGAAAAGACTTTTCATATTCATCCGCAGCCATATAGACTCTAAAGTCAAATTCAAGCTGATGATAGTCAGGCTCCATGTTTTGACAGAGTCGATAAAACGCCTTATCATGATCCTTCTCATTGAGATGAGCGAGTTCATGGACAACAACCATTCTCAAAAAAGCTTCAGGCGTTTCTTTAAAAATATCCGCAATACGTATTTCAACCTTGGACTTGATCTTATTGCCCTGGATACGTGGCTTGGTATAATGAATGCCCAAAGCTCCATGGATGTCCATTTTCTTGTCAAATTTAATTTTTGAAATCGGAGCTGATCGCTTCATGTAATCACGTTTGATTTCCATAACATAATCATGCAGTGCTTTATCAGATTTCACATGATGACCCAAAGGATACTTTTTAACGATCGCTGATTTCAATCGCCCGGACTCCAAGGCCGCTTGGACTTGAGCGATAGTTTCTTGAGGATAACCCGTCAGATAGCGTAAATGAGATTTCATCAGCCAAAAGTAGTTAATCCCATCGTAATCCATTAAAAAGCTCCAATTCAGGGCTCTGATTCGTCTAAATACCAAGTATTTTCAATAGCATCGTATTTCCTTTATTGATACCCAAGAAGTCTTTGATGACCCCTTTCATTTGTCGCTTTATGACAATGTGAATTCTGTCGACGAAGATCGTTGGATTACCCTGGGTCGAGGAGGCATATAATGAAAAAGGTAATAGTAGAATAAATGCAAAAAGAGTAAAATTTCTCCCAAGCACTACAAGGTCAATTCTTTCGGCCCAACAAGGTCCAGAAAACCATCAGATTTGACGCTGATATCATTGAGTATTTTCAAGATAAAGCCATTCATCTCAATGTCGGGTATCAAACTCTCATCAATCAGAATTCAAGAACTTACACTAAATAGCCAAGATTCTATTTGATTTAATTTCCTATCTTTGACCAATAGCCAAGGCATCTTTGCCTTTATTTCATAGGTGGAAAAATGGATACAGAACAAAACATGACTTGGGTCGACAGCATCCTTTCAAAATACAATAGTCAATCAATCAGTTCATCTGACATCCTAGACGGTTTTTTAACCGGGGTCCTTCTCTGTTCCAAGCCGGTGGCCAAAGAGACTTGGATTCAAGATCTTTTCAAAGCGCCCCCGATTTGGGAGTCTGATATTGAAGAAGCTCGTTTTCATCAAATTTTAGATCAAAGATATGGCACCATCAAATCGACTCTTGAAGCAGGTGATGATATCAAGCCCGTTTTCAGATATGAAGAAGACCCGGAGTCGGGCGAGGAAGCGATTTTCACTCTCGGTTGGTGTTATGGTTTCCAAGCTTCACTTGATACATGGAACAACATGAAAGCACTTCCGGCAAACGACGACGTCAAAAACGACTTTATTAACGGACTCGTTTTTCCAGTCTTTGTGGTAGATAATGATAATATTCCCCAAGAAGTCATTGACTCAATTCAAGAGGAACAGGGGTGGAGTGACGAAGACCTTGTTGATGGCATTAATGGTTACGCCTATGATTACGATCAAGAGATTATCGAATGTGTGCGTTCACTCAATCCCATTAAAGTTTAAAATGAAAAGGCTTTATTTTCTGATATGGATGACTGCGGTCGTGTTGACTTTTAGTCTGACGGCTTGTATTTCAAGTACTTCTAGCTCGAAAGGGAGCACCGAGGTCGTTGAGCAAAATTTAAGTTCTAAATTAAACTACGTTGCCATAGGTGCAAGTGATGCCGTAGGGATCGGTGCTTCAGTAAATACCTTGGGTTATGTTTTTCAAATTCGTGATAGCCTCGAAATAATTGCGGATACGGTGGAGTTTACCAACATGGGTGTCTCAGGTCATGTCATTGAAGAAATGATCAATTTTCAGATGCAATCAACGATTAATGCCAATCCCGACATCGTCACGATATGGGTGGGTGGAAATGATTTTCAAGATCATCTCACCAGTTATTTCTTTGAGAAGTCGATCAACACAGTGGTAGATTTTAGAAGTGATTTAAAAGTTCTACTCGGAACCCTCAAAGATTCACTTCCAGACGCTGAAATATTCATCGCAGACCTTCCTGATATGGCAAAACTTCCGTCTGTGAGAACGTTTATAGGTGAGGACCCAACCACAGCTTCCTATCAAGCCGCATTAGAGATAATTGACAGCCTAAATACCATGATTCGCGAAGAAGCGATTGCTTACCAAGCCAACTTTATTCCTCTTTTAGCTGAGGGTGATCTGACTGCTGATCCTGCTAATATCTCAGATGATGGATTCCATCCCTCGGATCAAGGTTATGGAATTTTGACTGACCTCTACTTGGAAGCTATCCTTCAGTACATCGAGTCCTCTAATTAGTTTTTTTTACGAGACTTTAAGGGAGGTGAGTCAATCAATAAACTCATTTGCAATCAATAGATAGCACTTCCTAGGGGTGCTTTTTTTATTTATTCTCGTGAATATATATCGTATTTATATTCTGACTCTGACTTCAGTCTATTCAGACACATCCCACATATCTTGCCAACAATTTTCTAAATTGCCCCACAATGAGTTTTAAGCCCGTCAAATGCTGTTTGAAAAGTTAAAATAGGTGAATCCATGAATCCAAAAGACCAAGCAATTAGTCCCAAATTTACTGATCATGATATTTCTGAATGTATTCATATATTAGAGTTACTCGCCGGTAACCCTGAGCAGCATAACCTACTCAGCAAAGAGCAAAGCATTGAGCTCATGAAGGCTGCGGGTAAATATTCCCGTCCTGATCGCAAGATGGCCAAAG
Organism: uncultured Fibrobacterales bacterium; assembly: GCA_963934255.1. Lineage (GTDB taxonomy): Bacteria > Fibrobacterota > Fibrobacteria > Fibrobacterales > CAWVXU01 > CAWVXU01. The sequence continues at coordinate 3,219 of CAWVXU010000104.1, read as the reverse complement.
ACCGCAACCAAGCCCTCAAAGAAGAAGCCAAAAGAGCCTCCAAAACCAAAGAGCGCCAGGCCCGTGCCAAGACCGGAATTCGCTCAGCTCGTGAAGCCACCATATTCACAGCCCCGCTTCAAATTGAGTCCAAAGAAAAGCAAGTCGGCCATAGAGATGACGAGCTTTCAAGCCCGCGCAAATGTTATGTATGTAATGCCGAATTCAAAAAACTCCATTTCTTTTATGACGCGATGTGCACTCCTTGTGGAGACCTTAACTACCAGAAGCGCTTCCAACGCACAGACCTGACAGGTCAAGTCGCCCTGATCACCGGATCTCGTCTCAAGATTGGGTATCAGTCAACGCTCATGTTACTCGAGTCCGGAGCCACAGTCATTGCCACGACGCGCTTTCCTGTAGACTCAGCCAAAAGGTTTCAACTCGAACCCGGTTACGCCAAATGGGGTGGACGCCTTCACATCTATGGCCTCGACCTGAGACACACGCCTTCAGTAGAGATTTTCTGCAATCACATTGAGCAAGATTTTGACCGTCTCGATATTTTAATCAACAACGCCGCTCAAACCGTTCGCCGCCCACCCGCATTTTACGAGCACATGATGGCTCTAGAAAACGAACCTTGGGATGTTCATGATGACAAAACCAAGATTCTTCTGGGTAACTACCGAGACTGTGTTCTCAAGCTCGAGAGTTATGCCGGTAACAATGATTTGACCCAAGAAAAAGCCCTGCCAGTTTCTTGGAGTGAGAAGCAGCTCGGAATGGGACTTCGAAATTCAGCTCAACTTTCCCAGGTGCCTTATGCGCACGATGATTGTCCCGCCAAGCCCGAAGATATTTATCCGACCGGCAAGCTCGACTCCGACCTTCAACAAGTCGACCTGCGTACCACCAACTCGTGGCGCCTCAAACTAGGCCAGATTCAGACCAGTGAGATGCTTGAGCTCCAACTCGTCAATGCAGTTGCCCCGTTTGTACTCTGTAACCGACTATCTGAGATGATGAAACGTGAAAACACCGGCAACAAACACATTGTGAATGTCAGTGCCATGGAAGGCAAATTCTACAGATTCAAAAAATCAGAACGCCATCCACATACCAACATGGCCAAAGCCGCCCTCAACATGTTAACTCACACCTCAGCATCCGATCTCGCCAAAAGCGGGATCTATATGAATGCCATAGATACAGGGTGGGTGACAGACGAAGATCCAGTGCATCTTGCCAAACTCAAAGAAGAGCTCCACGACTTCCAGCCTCCCCTTGACATCGTCGATGGTGCCGCCAGAGTCTGTGATCCATTTATTGATGGTATCAATTCCGGCAAGCATTGGTGCGGTAAGTTCCTCAAGGATTATTTTCCGATTGACTGGTAGATAATCAATTGACTAAGAAATCAGGTGCATCATTTTGATTTCTATTATATTTTAATCACATATTAGACTTTATTTAAGGGAATTGATCATGGGAAGATCCTTTGAAAACCGTAAATCGGCAATGGCCAAAACCTCAAACATGAAGGCCAAACTTTATAGTGGGTACGGAAAAGAAATATACATGACTGCCAAATCAGGTGGAATTGATCCAAATGCCAACTTGAGTTTGAAGCATCTTGTTGATCGTGCCAAAAAAGAGCAAGTTCCAGCGCACGTCATTGATAAAGCAATCGACAAAGCCAAAGGTGGCTCCGGCGAAGATTATCACCCGACACAATACGAAGGCTATGGTCCTGGTGGATGTATGGTGATCGTGGATTGTTTGACTGATAATGTCAATCGTAGTATCGGTGATGTTCGTAACTGTTTCACCAAAAACAAATGTAAACTGGGAGCTCCAGGCTCAGTCTCTCACTCATTTGATCGTCTAGCAGTTTTGACTTTTATCGGTGACGAAGAAGCAGTACTCGAAGCGCTTATCATGGGTGATGTTGATGTCAAAGAGATTGAAGTATCAGGTGAACATCTTTCAGTATATGCTGCCGATACCGACTACTTTAAAGCTAAGAAAACTCTGACAGATGAATTCGGTGAGATTGACTTCGAAGAAGACTCTATCCTCTATGTCCCTCAGACAAGCGCTGAAGTGACTGACCCTTTAGATATCGAAAACTTTGAGAAGCTCATGGCGATGCTCAATGATGTAGACGATGTTCAAAAAATCTACCACAACGCTGAGCTCTAAAATTTTATCAATAAACTCAATTAAATGTTCAACCTTACTACTCATCCCTAGTGTATTCCTGGTGGCGTGTGCATCGTCGTATAAAGGAACTCAATTAGATCGTCATAAGCAAGGTATCGAAATTGAACAAAATCAGGTAAAAGTAAGTGTTGATTTTGGGTTACCTGAATTGCATCGCACTGAAGATTATCGTGAGCACATGGCTGATGAAGGCATCCTAGTTGCGGCTGTTACCATCGCTAATAATTCAAGTAACACACTTGTGCTCAATGAAAATTTAATGTTCACCGATGGAGATAAAAAAATTGGGGCCTTGAAGGGTCAATATGCATATTCAGAATTAAGACAACCAACAGAAGGGTTTTTCTGGTATATGCTTTTGACACCAGTGTATTTCATTGGTCCAGTTCTTACTGTGATCAATGTAATTCCTTCATATAATGCCAATACTCTTTTGGAAAAAGAGTTAATGACGAGTAATCTGGTAGGGAAGTCAATTGCCCCGAACTCTACTCTGAGCGGTTTTGTCGCCTTTAGAAAAACCTCATTCGTATCTATGGGACTTGATATTGATGCAGCTGACACAAATATTATGATTACTAAAGAGAGCACCGAATCAACGAACATTGCTCACCTGCCAACATCTTCAATGGACGATGACACTCCAATAATAGAAGCTTCAACACTTGAGTCTACCCCCAGCACACCGCCCCCAAGTGCAACATCTCAAAGTGAGTCAACTGCAATTGTAGCAAGCCCAACAATAGATCAATCTCCACAACCAAATACACCAATTCCAATTCCAATTCCAATTTCAATTGAAATTACTCCGGTACTTAAAACGCCATCTCTAAAACCACTTCCAACTGTTTCAACAGCACATGAAATCAACCCTGTTGTAACACCAATCAGTGAAATTACCCCGATAGAAGCTACAGCAGAATTGGAAACCAACGCACCAGCGCCCGATGCAAAGTATTTGAGACCACTCGAAGAAAGCGGATCTATAGAGCCAGCCTTCTAGTTCTCAATCCA
>CAWVXU010000103.1:0-7576 GCA_963934255.1 uncultured Fibrobacterales bacterium | reverse complement strand
GTGGTGGGTGGTGGAATAATCCGCGCTTCAGTATAAAGATAAGACTTAAGTTGAATGTAAGTAATATCTACATATTGTGAATGCATTGAATCATCTATCGGCATCTATTTATTGAAAATAGATGCCTTTTGTTTTCACCCCCAAAAAAAATAAAAGCGTTTTTGTTGCAAAAACCATATAGCCTCTGCATATAATTTTTATCATCTTTTAGGAGTAAAGCTTGTTTCAAGTTGTTTAAAGTGATGCCGTTATATTTTGTAGCTCGGGTAAAATATTTGTATCAGATGGTGGTGGATGAAGTGTTGATATGCAAGTCTATTCTTTACAGGCTAATCAAAACGGTTTTACTTTAGTTGAAGTATTAATAGTCATTCTCGTGATGGGGATTTTAGCAGATTTAAGCATAGGTTTCTTTTCAAATAAAATGGTCAATGACCGCTTGAAAATAGTCAATCGGGCTTTACCCTTATTGAGCTGTTAGTCTATAGGGTCATATCAGGAATCATTGCATCTATTGCCGCGACTGCATGGTTTGAGAGCGCAAAGTTTTGAATGGTATCTCAAAAAAAGCTTTCCATTAATGATCAAATTTCTTGGTTGAGTTTGAGTCTAGAGAGAGACTTTGAACTCATGGGACTACTACCTGTGCAACATTCAAGTGTTGTAAGTTTCAATAATGATGTCTATTAGGGCGCATAGCCGACTGATTATAGCAGTTATGATTTTACTAACAATGCTAATCTTGATGCTTTTAGTTTCAAAGTAGGGGCCTTTGATAGTGATGCTAAAAAGTTTAAACATATTATTATCATCTATCTCAGATTACCTCAACCCTCAAAACTCCACACGATACCCCATCTAAAGTTCAGGCCCGCAGGTGTGTAACCGACTTCAGTATGATAGATGTCATGATTAAAATTATTGATTTTATAATATAATTCAAAAGTACTGATACGCATCCTGGCTTCAAAGTCAAGCTGTAGATAATGATCTAAAATAGTTCTTTGAGCTTCATAACTTGTATTTGTTGGAGCACCGATGGTGGGTTCTGGTTCATCCGTATCGGGATGAACTAAATTCCATGCTTCACGCTGACCTACCCAAGTACCATCCCATCGAATTGAGACACCTAAGTTTTGTTTTTTCAATAAAGCACTACGCCAGAGAATTTGTGACTTCCAAAGTAGAGATGGTATATCTCTTGCGCTGTATATACTATCGTTGTGAATGAGATGATTGTAGACTAATTGATGGCGTGCGAATTTAAAGGCCCAGTTCCCTAAGCCAACTTCTGCACCTTGGTGAGTATTGTGGGCCTTAGCCTCTTGAAATTGCCTATCAAAGAGAAGGTCTCTCGCATCTTGTTTACTTGAATAAAACCCATTGAGATTGGAGTTAGCTGAGATTGCATTTTCAATATACTCAAGTTGAGAACCACCAAATAAACGCACATACCCAAAGTTTGTTTGATGTTTCCATGAAGCATCGGCCGTGGCTTGATAGATATCTTCGGGTTGTAGGTTAGAGTTGGGAATCCAGTACCTAGTACGATTAAATATATAGCGTGATTCTAAGGAAGGTCGTTTGGTTTGTCTCGATGTATTGATGTTAATGTCCCATTGGCCATGAGCTTGGAAACTAAATTTGTGGCTCAAGCTCCAAGCTGGATGAAAGCTTTGAGTGCGGTCCACATTTCCCAATCGATGAGCACCAAGGGCCAAAAGGCTTTTGCCGAATTCTTGAGAATGAAAATTCCAAAAAAATTGAGCGAGCTGTACGTCTTCATCTAGGCTAGAAAATTGATTTAAAGCATTGGGGTCGTTTTGGAAATCAGCGACTTGGCGCGTTTCTGACTCTACTTGTATTTGAGGAAGCAGTCCGGTGTGTTGATTTTTGGCTTGAGTACTTCTGATATAAAAATGGTAAAGAGACTCTCGTTGTTTGTATTTACCAGGGAGTAGTTGGTCGTATTGAGTCCCGATTCGATTGGCTAGATAATAAGGGGTGAGCTCTGCGTATTCATTGCGCCTGGTGGTTTGAGACAAACCAATTTTTAAATGACGCATCTCCCCAGCGAAATTCATGAGAGGACTAGAACCTTCGATGTGAGTAGTTCTACTTTTGGTCAAGACTTCACTGATATCGGCTTCGTAGATGTTTTCAAGTGTAGGATTGAGAGGACTTGGATAAATGAGTTTACGTTCTGACTCTTGGTTTTGAATATGGAAGAAATTAGCCCATGTTCTTATATAGCCTGCACCCAAATTCACTTGTACCCAAGGAGTGAGCAGTAGTTGCTCTTGAGCTAAATTTCTTCCGGTAAATGGAATCTCTGTACTATCTCTTTTGAGCGTATTTAGATAAGGTTGGTGAGTGGTGTTTTGATATGCCCAAATTCCTAATGAGTCAGTCCCGCGAGATTGGAGATTAAGGCCAAGGTGAACATCATCAGTCATGAGACGTTGAAATTCTAATTGAAAGGCGTTGCCGGCATAAGGTCCACGCTCCCATTGTATGTATGCCACGGGTAAAGTTTCAGGAGTAAAAGGTTGAGAATAATAAGTACCGTTTTGCGAGTGTAAATTAATGCGGGCAGATTCGAAATAAAGTGAATCCTTGGACCAATGTCCGGTGAGTTTCAGTGGGAAGTTTTGGATATTACCTAAACCGAAAAGCTGTGGTTTGACATTAGGTACCCCGGCAATAGAGAGTCCGTTATAAATTTGTGATCTTGAGCCTGGACCTTCCATAGATTGCACCCAAATCCCTTGGTCAAACTCATGAATCATCGCAAAGTCCATCGCCTCAAAATGAAAATTCATAGGGGTAGATACTGTTTTGTGGTCATGGCCTTGAAAAGTTGAATCAGTAGGTTCAATTATTTCTATAGAACTTGAAAGCTTAGCGTGAATGAAACTAACTAAGCAAGTGAGAATAATGAATACCTTCAAATCGAATCCTTGAGAGGGGTTTGGTAGCTTGTATCAATATGCATCCATACTTCACGTGAAATTGAGTCGTTGTGGGTATCAGAAATCCAAACGGTAATTTTTTTTAATTCAGTGATAGAATCAGAAAAAACCGGTAGCTTAGGTTGAGAAACAGATATGTTTTGATCAGCTTTCCAATAAATACTAAAGCCTGCATCGATGAGTTCATTATATTTAAAAGGGCGACTCCTGAGGCAGCATATATTAGGTTCAATTCTAAAGTGACTTCTTCCATTTACTTCATAATGAATGACTGAATCGGGAGTCAACATGTTTGATTTTGGAATCTCTTTTAAATTTATATCAATGAGAGTTATGTTTAATTCGACCTGAGAGGCCTTGTTCGCTGACTCTTCGTATTGAGCGAGTTCTGGCTCACAAGCGGTCATGAGAAGAGGCAAAACTAAGATTACGCAGACGAAACAAAAACGACTGAAAATCAAGTGGCTCAATGAGTGGCTGTGGGTAAATATTTTCATACTATTAATTTAGCAATTTTAGAACTTAGTGTGTGAGCCAAAACCAAGCAAGTGAATTTACGTGTTTTAATTCAAGAGTAGACTGGTGCAAATTCTTATCCAAAAACTGCGAATCAAGGTGTTTGGAGTTTAAAATAGGGCTGTGGTAGAAAACATTTTTATATCCCGAAACCGCCCCTGAGATACTCATGAGGACGGGCTTTTCTTGATTGACGGCTATGCTTGATTGATTGAAAGCAATAAAGTTATTAGTGAGGTAAATTGAGTATGAATTTTTAATGTCCAAAGCCACTCGATTGTGGGTCAAAATAGAGCGTTGGATACGGATTTTTTCATCATTTGATTGAAGGCTCAAGTCGTTTTCATTGATCAAAATGGCTCGGTCATTATGGTGAAGGTATGCTTCCTGAATATTGATATGTGAAGACTGGCTGATGATAATAGCGGCTTTTTGCTTCATTTGAATATCTGCTGATTTCGCTGAAGTATTTACTGAGGTATTAAGGCTGACTTCAATTCCATAGAAATGGATGTTTTGAGAGTCTTCAATGAGGATGCCTTCTCGAAAACTCAAACCCCAAAGACTCAGGTTCTGCATTTCTGTAAGAGCGAGACTTCCTGTTATTTTGACACTATAAGGATGCTTAGACCCCACTTTGAGAAGCTTTGATTGGAAGTTTTCTTTTTGAAATGGGGTATGACTTGAATCCTCTTGATATAACTTGCGTAATTGCGAAATGGTATCTAGAAGTTGCTGGGCAGATAGGCTGTCCTGTGTCAGTTCAATGTCAAAGTTAAGTGGGTAAGTGCTTTTATAATGTGACTTATGTTTAATTAATTCATCGCTAAATAAATGTCCAAAAGCATCTGTGGCAGAGATGGAGTCAAGATTTTCTGAGATGGCTGAATTGGCGGAAGCACCCTTTGGCATGGTAAAAATCGAATGAGAATTGTCGCTATTTTGAGAGTCAGGAAGAGCTTGGGCTAAAGGGTCTATGGCGTTGCCCGTTGCGCTACCGCCGGCAAGTTGATCCGTGTTTTTATTAATGTGAGGCTTGGACAGGGACTTTGATTTTTGGAGGTCTAGTTCTTTATTTGCCAATAGGGTAATCACAGCAACTGAAAAGCTGAGTAATAGGGTCGCAAATAGTGAAATCTGAGTGCTTTTTATGAACATCCAGTTAATCATTACTTTCCTTTGTCCACTAGGTTTATTTGGTTCATAGGGAAAAGTGTTGTATTAAATTGTACCACTTTAGTTTGATTTTTATCATCCTTTAAGATATTTAAAATTTTGCTTTGTAGTTGTTCTATTTCATGAGTTATTTGCTCGTAAGCGCTTTCAGAAACACCCATGGTGATACCTGTAATATGGCGCTCTTCTTTGGGAAGCTCTTCCAATGCCTCTTGAGCAAGTTTAAGGCATTGTGAGTTAAAAGAACGAATTGCGTGTGAATTGACTTCGTGACCAGTATGGATAGTAGAATTGGTCTGTTCATAACTACCATCACCAAGTTGTTGGAGGAAGCCGAGTTTTATTAAAGTTTTCGTGGCACTTTGAGCTTGCTTTGTGGTGATCTTGGGTCGAAGGCTGGATGCGATCTTTTTCCAATCGTCTTGGAAGTCATTCATGACTAAAAGTTCGCGCAATGCACTTGTGTACCAGTGCTCATAAAAAGTATAACACTCTTCGCCAATCATCTTGGTGTCTTGACTGCGAGCGATGGCTCTCATCTCACGATACAAACATTGTTTCTCATCGTTATATATGGCGTGCGTATAAGTCACCAAAATTCGGAAAAATTCTGACTCAGCTTGATTAAGGCTTAAGGGTAAAATGAATTTCTCAACTGTATTAGAGGTTAACTTGCGTTTGTGGTCAATAACCTGTTTGAGAAATGATGGAGAGCTAATCTGAGCCTTTTGCAAAAATGATCTATAGGAAAAGCCTTGGGTATTACTTTTATGGTATTCATAAAAGGCATTGAGATAGTCTCTATAGTCTAAAAATTCAAACAATGGTTTCATAATGATGTCAATTTTTGATTTTCCTTAACAATAAATGTATACAAAAAAAGGTATTTTTAGATCAAAAATGGGGATTATTGGATTTAGTTGTATTCAGTCTGTATACAGAAATGAGTAGATTATGAATAAAAAATACCACACTCATTTTGATAGAATCTACATTAGAAGAATATCCCGAGGAGTATGTTGTGTCTAGTCTTAAATCAAATCAAGCTAAAGCTACGATTTTGAAGTATGAGAGTGGTTTTACCATCATAGAGCTGATGGTTGTTGTCGTGATTATAGCTGTGTTAAGTGGTTTTGCGATTCAATCTTATAAGCAAGAGTCTTATAGGAATCGCGTCAAGGGTGAAGCTTTCCAAATCGATACTTTTTTAAATGCAGCCAATATGTATGTCAAAAAGACTGCGGCTTCTGCCTCAATTGAAGTCACATCATCGGGTATGTATTTAAGAGATGCTGCAGGTTGCACTGGCAACATTGTCCAATCGAATGATTGGGATGCTCAGATTGTTTTATCTACTCAACCCCTCACTGTATCTTCAACAGGGCTAGCTTCAGATGTTCCATTAATTGCCTCTTCGGCCTTTCTTGGAAATTGGACAAGCTGTATTTTAATGGAGCCTCAAGTGGGTAATACAATTACTGAATCAGGTGGGATCATTGTAACGCATTCTAACCTAACTGGTTCTGAGGCATATGAATATGCTGTTGTGAAAGAAATTGGCTTTATTGGCTTTCGTAAATATGGCCGCATTGCCGGCAGTAATTGGGAGCTAAGGAAATGAGTCTCATGTTGAAAAATTTAAAAAGTTTGAAAATTAAATCTCAAACTGCGATGAAGTACCAAAATGGAATTGGGATTATTGAAGTAGTCGTGTCCTTTGTGGTTTTGGGTATTATGGTGGCAGCGATTGCACCTATGATGACTGCCAATGTTTGGAGTTTAGAGAATACTCTCGCTCGCAATGCTGCAGCTTATAAAGCCGAACGAATGTTAGATTCTTTGCAGATGGCTGGGATTCACCAAGTGACGACAGTAACAGACTTTCCGTGTTCTGAAGCTGGAGTGGATAAGCGAGCGTTTACTTGCAGTATCACCCCGACAGTTTTGACGACTAATTTTGAAGTCGTGACCTCCAAGAAAGTGGTTGTGACTATCAATTGGACAATTAACCGCGTCCATACTTTAAGTGTTGAAGGGGTGGTTCAATAATGATGATTCCATCTTTTAACCCAACCAAACGAGCTTCAGTAGTTATAAAAAATAGCGAAAATGGCTTTACCTTAATTGAGTTATTGGTTTATATGCTCATGTCTGCCATTGTTGTGACCATTGCGGCTCAAGTATGGCTGTCTTTTACCAAGAGTGCTAAGAAAACATCGGATCGAATGGGTGTTAATCTAGAAATCGAGCAAGTATTATATTATTTAGCTGAAGACATCAGTCGAGTTGGTACTAAATCCAACACAACGGAAACTGGGATGGAAACCAACTCAGACATGTATATGAGTACAACTGATTCTTCTTCGTTTAGTCATATTCAAAATGGTACTACCGATACACTAATTTTTAAAACCGCAATTTATGATGATGATGATTCTGAGTACCTTGGATTTGAGGTTGTTACTTATAATATTGATGAAAAAAAACTCCAAAGAAGTGTTGTTTTTACAGATGTTGTTGGTACGGTGGGAGCAGGCGTTGTAACCACCATGGTGGACTCGGTCACAGGGTTTGATTTTTCTTTTGGTGTTTATTCTAGTGAAGGTGAAAATGATGAATTATTGGGTGAAGTCACTTCCATGGTTAATACTGATATCGCTGACTTTACTCATGCCTTCTTTGGTGGAACTGCGTTAACGATTACAAGTTCAGCTACGACAGATTTTGTAGATATTACAAACTTTACAATTGGTGATAGTTGTATGATTGCTGTTAATGAATCTGGTTCTAGAAAAACATTTAATGACAATGCAGAAGGCTTTAAGGCAGGTAAGACCTATAAGCTCACCTTTAACACCATCGTAGACCAAACTTTTGCTGATAGTTTTGATTTATCGAATGATACTATGTTT
>CAWVXU010000102.1:0-7627 GCA_963934255.1 uncultured Fibrobacterales bacterium | reverse complement strand
ATCATTGGGTCATGACAATCTTTATCCATGGGATCACAATCCATCATTGGGTCATGACAATCTTTATCCATGGGATCACAATCCATCATTGGGTCATAATAATCTGCATCGTGGTCGTCATGGTTATTATGGTCATCATGGTCATCATGGTCATCTTTTTCCCAAGGGAAGAAGAAATTGTCACCAACATCCTTACCACATTGGTTTGTGAAAGATTTAGATCTAGAATCCATTTTGTCCATGATGTCTATACAAGCAGCAGGTTTTTCTTGTTCCATTCTGCCCATGTCAGGTTCTTTGTCCATACAACCCTCTCTAACAAACATATCAGCCGCTTGGAATGCTGACTCAAATAATCGCTCACAATTACCATCTAAATAACCTGGATTGTAGGCGGCTTTATATTCGTTAACACAGTCTTGTGCATCCTCTTCAGCAACTGTATCCATATTATGACAATTCTCAGAAACGGCATCATCAGGGTCAAAATTTTCATCCCCGTTAACGTTTCCATCAGCATCGGTATTTGATGTCGGTGTTGATACTTCGTCAACCTTGTCTGCGGCTTTATCTAAAAGTTCACAACCACTCAATAACATGGCGGCAGCAACTAGCCCAATAAATAATTTTTTTGATGATAGCAATTTCATAATCTCTCCAGATAGTTTTTGTTAGGTGCTAACGTAAATCATATTTTAAAAACATCACAAAAACAATGAAATATTTACTTTAATTTTAATTATGTGTTTAATCTCACACAAATATGAAAATTCTTGAGTTTTCTAGATTGAAATTTGAGTTTTGACTCCATAGATTTCAAATCAAACTCAACATGACCTTGCTAAAAAACTAGGAATTGAAGCGAAGTGAGTAGATATCTTGCCCTGAAGCGCTAAATTTTTTTTCAAATAAGGTCCAAGCACTCTCTTGTGTTGGGTTTAATTGAGATAGTGTTCCATCGCGGAAGCTTTTGAGCCCAAGAATCTTTGAACCATTATTTACCGCAAACTGAAATTCACTCAAATAAAGCTTCCAGTTGGACCTTAGCTCCAAATGAGGACAGAGAAGAAGTATTTCACGCAGGGAGGCATCACCATGAAAACGCTTTTTGATGTGCATCTTCTTAGGGTAGGGATTGGGGTACAGTATATAGTGCTGAGCGGGATAGAGATCATTTTTGAGTAAAAGTCGCCAAAAGTCGCCAAGTTCAGCTCTGATAAATTGAAAATTCTTGGTATTTCTAGTATTTGGATTAATTATAATGGGTTTTTGTGATTTGATACTTGCTTTATCGAGGCGAATCTCAGAGCGATCCACTCCAAGTATAAAGTGACCTGGATAAAGTTGAGCTAATTTGAGTGTTGACTCCCCTACTCCACAACCACTATCCAAAATCCAAGGTTTTCTTTGTTCTTTCAGGCTTTGGAGGGTACTTGACACACTATCAAAGGCATTTTGAGTTGCTGGGTGTATTGGACCACGCCACATGTGAGTCATGTGTTTCAAGACAATTTTTTCAAGATCAGGGTGTATACCGTCTTGATTTGTAGTCACAATATTTGAAATTCCATCCATTACTTAAAGTTAGAATTTCCTATACTTCTTAGTAGAGTAATTGCAGGAGCCATTTATGAATGTCTATATGAGTATGAAAAACAGTGTTTTAGTGATGGGTGTCTCCCTTGTTGTATTGACTTTAAGTGCTTGTGGGAGTAGCCGCGCGGGTGAATCCTCTTCGTCTAATGAGGGTTTTGCTCTAGCTGAGCCGATTATTATGGCTGTGGAACAGTATTATATTGAAAACAATTATTACCCTCAAAAGCTTGATATCCTTATCCCAGACCACATTGTATCAATCCCCATGGATGAACTCGGTGAGCTTCAAATGAGATATCGCCCCTGGCTGAAACAGTCTTCTTATAAGATTACTTTTATACCAGATGATGGACAGCGTTGTGATTATGAACCAGAATCTCGCTGGGTTTGCACGGGTCATTAGGTTTTGAGAGCTTTATTTTTTGTTCAAAAAAAAAACCAATTTTTAAATTATAAATAAAACTCAATTTGCTCAAATCCTTTCTCAGTATGGACCTTTGTTCAATTTTTGTTCAAAAAAAAGTTATTACTTTTCATCCCCTCTTAGGGTATATTTGAATTGTGAAAGGGATAACTCCTGTGAAAAATTATATCAATTTATACGACTATTTTAATTACCGAGACTTTTTAGCAGACTACTATGTTGCTGCTAAAGATCGTGATAAGAACTTTTCTTATAGATATTTTGCCATGAAGGCGGGTTATAATAGCTCTGGATTATATTCTTCAATTGTCCAATCAAAAGTGTGTTTAACTGATAAAACGACACCAAAGTTTGTCAAAGCTCTCCAATTCGATGAAAAAGAAGAGAAGTATTTTCGTTTAATGGTGAACTTCACGCACGCCCTTACTTCTAAAGCCAAGCAAGAAATCTTTGATGAGATGCTTCCTTTTTTACCCAAAAACGTACAAAAGCTGAAATCAAACCAACGCGAGTATTATTCTAAATGGTATCATACCGCGATTCACCAAGCACTCGATGTGATTGATGTTGAGGATAAAAATCCAGAAAATATTAGTGAACTTGCTCAATCCTTAACACCGCAAATAACAAACAAAGAAGCCAAAATCTCACTTCAATTGCTAAAAGAGTTAGATTTAATTGAGGTCAAAGAAAACAACTTGTTAAAGTCTCGTTTTGTCTCAGTTCTTGGCGCCGGTGATGAGCTAGGTGTGATGACGATTCATCAATATCAATGTCATATGATGGATCTAGCCAAAGAGTCTCTATCGAGATTCGCCAAAGAAGAAAGACAAGTCAGATGTACTTCAATGTCTGTGAGTCCTGAAGGAAAAGAGCGAATCTTAAATAAGATCTCAAATTTCCAAGGCGACATACGAGAAATTGTAAGATCAGATCATGGTGAAAACCAAGTCTATCACTTTAACATTCAATTCTTTCCTCTGACAAGTGAGATGGATGTTAAGGAGATATCTTAATGCAATTAAGGTTAAAATTTAAAAATAATCTGTATCAATATGGATTGGGTTTTATCAGTATCATGATGATGACTGCTTGTTCAGGTATAGGCGAACAAGCCGGCACTACAAGTGAAACAGAAAATACAGTTTCTGGAGTAGTTACTAGTAGTCATTCCGGTGGAAGTTTAAGTTTTACCAAGGTTAAATTAAATAGTAAGTTTGACTCTGTTGTTGTAGAGACAATTGTTGATGATCAAGGTTTGTATGAAGTCAAACTTGAACCTAATTCAACTTGGTTTGTTGAGTATCAAGATGATCGCTTAGTGGCTTGGGTTGACTCTCTCACAACGGGTGAGTCTGGCGAGGTGAGTGTTTTTAATATTGATAAGGCGAGTTATGGTTGGGAATTATTTGGTCAAATCGATGTGAATATTTTACCTAGCGGAAATGCTCACCAATTAATAGTTGAATCAACTCCTTTTAATTCAACTATTGAGAGTGATGGAAGTTTTAGTTTTGATCGAGTCCCGCTTTCAGCAAATTTAATTTTAAAATGGACAAATGAATCCGGAGTAAATAAAGAAGCTCAGGTTGAAAATTGGTTCTCACCATGGATTGGTGTTCAAAAAATCACTCATGCTGTATTTGAAAATAATATTCTGACAATGGACTATTGTACTAATGCAGATACTTTAGATCTGATGGTCAGTGCTCGAGAGCAAAGTAAAGGTATTCAAGGTCTGTGGAATTTATGTCATGATACATTAGCTTTTCCTAAAGAAGCTCCAACTGAAAATATTGACTCAGTTAATCAAGCTGGGAATCTGATTTTGAGTGAGGATGGCTTACGAGTTTTGGAGATAAAGTCAATGGAGGGGACAGTTAAAGTTGGTCAATTTAGTTCTCCTATCATTCGTTATGATGTGGTTGATGTGACTACCTGGAATTTATTCACCACAACTTCTATCGCTGAAAATCAACATGGAGCTGTGGGCGTTTATTATGTGCCTAGTGGTTCTATCCTCGCTAAATCATCTTCTATAGATTCCCTGGGGAAAAAAGAATGGCTACAAGAGGTTGAGATCCCTGCTGATAGCTCTTATCGAGTGTTTATATGGGAGAAAGATGTTCTACTTTACAATGATCAAGGTCATGTTGAGTTAAGGTCTTTACTTGATCTTACAAAAATTTACCATGAGATTGAAGTGGGCGTTATGCAAGATTTAGTTCAAATATCAGATGACTTAATTTTGGTTCTAAGACAAGGGAATATTGTGGAATCCTATGAACTCTCAACGGGAACTCTTTTGATGAAAAAAACTTTCCCAGCCGAGCCTGTATTATACGATTTGGGTGGACTCTATTAAGTCACAATTACAGCTACAACTAGACAAGCACGTAGTGGGTTAATTTATGTCTTGGGATAGCTATGCAGTGATTATTCTTAGTGGACTCGCTTTTGGCTTCTATGTTGCCAACTCATTTGTGAAAAAATGTCCCAAGTGTCGTGATAAGATGAAATACGTGGGAGTGACAGATCCTCGCGCCGGTCAGACCAAGATTTCTTTAGGTGGAATGTTTAAACCAGAAGATACTGATAACCGAATTGAATTTCATTATCAATGTGAGAAATGTCAGACACAGATGTTTGTTCAAGGTCGCCGTCGCCGCATAGAGAGTGGCGAGGATTAGTTTCTTAAGGGGAAGATCTATTTGATTGTAAAGTTTCTTGTGTGAATTCCACTTTGATCACTGATGCTAAAATAATACTTACCGGCGTGAAGTAAATTAGGCCATGATGTCATACCACTTTTAGAGGTGGTTTTAAAATTAGCTAGAAGCTCACCCGTGGCATTAAATAATCTATACTCTGTTAAACCTTGGGCTCTCCAATGAAAACCAAATGCATCGGCGTGAATAGAAGTTTTGGTGGATAAAACTTGAGTGACGATTGATGTTGATGAGTCTTCAGTTAGATTTAATTGCCAGACATTGGCGGCTTGCATTAAGTTTGCAGGGTCTTGTCTGACATAATCAGTGGTGTCTCTGACTTGGACCCAAATCTCGTATTGACCAGGGGTTAAGTTAGGTGTCCAAGTTGTTTGACCTCGAGCTTCAATTTGTTCTGTACTGTCGACATACCATTGTATATCAATTTCACTACCAGAAGTAATTCCTATAGGGTCTACAGAAAATATTTGAGGACCCACCACTTGAGGTTCAGCAGGTAAAAATTCATCTACAGGTGAAATAAGTTCATGTATTTTTAAAGTCCAAATCTCCGCGCAGATTGAACAAAGGTCAACCCCATTGCTTCTCATACGACAATTAAACTCAGGTCGGTACCATCCGGTAGGTTGATAGGCGGCACCTTCAAATGCCCCAACAATCCCTGTGTTGGCGGCAATCTCTACTGTTGGAAGTGCGGTAGAGCTTTCAATCCAATAGTTCCAATGAATGGATGCCCTATCTGTGGTATTAGTGATGTTAAGCCCTACTTGAGGTGTGATGGAGTAGTAGGATTCGTATTCGTCTTTAAGTGAGGGGAATGAATGTCCGATTTCGTGAGCTACCACTTCAGGAGAGCTTGCACTGCTAACAGCTATTGAGCCACCAGAACCACCATAACGAGTCGCATTGACTATCACCATAATAATATCGTATTCGGGTACAAGTGCGGTTACATCGTTCCTCGCCTTGGTCGTATTGGCTGTAAGTAATCGGTCTACATTTGAAGTACAATACTTTGATTCATAATAAGTGTCTTTGATGGTGCCATTACAACCATCGTCATTGTCAGCGCCTTCTTGATTGGATGCGCGAAATACTCCGTAGAAGTTATGGTAATTAGCGTATCTACTTAGCACAGGGTCAGAGACAATTGCATCATAGACATCTTGTATGTGGTTTTCAAAATATGCTTTTTGGGAACTCAGATATCCATCCCCAACAATCACCACATTAATTCGTTTGTCCCTAGCACCATTTTCCTTAAATTTGATTAACTCTTGTGAGAAGCTAAAAGAAACTAACATGACTACTATCAAGAGAATCAAACTTGTTTTATTTAAAATAGAATTCATATCACAAGTCTATCTTTCCAATTGAGCCGAGTTTATTGGGAGTGGTTGGAGGAGGTACTTGACCTGAATTAATCAAGTTCGCAGCTTTGTGTAGAGTCTCTAATGTCGCAGCTTTTTGTGCGTCTGTGAGTCTAGAAAAGAACTCAATCTCGGAATCTTGAATAGCGGGAACAACGATAGTAAAAGTATCTATGACTTGGAAATACTCTTGAAAGTGATGATTATTTTCACCAGCAAAATCAGCGTGAACTTTACCAGGAAGTTGTCCTTCAAAAGTTTTGATAATTTTACCGTCTCGATTTTTAAGAACAAAGCCGAATTCCGAGGTGTGATTATTTTGATAATCAGCGCTGGTTAGAGTCTTACGAGACTTCTTTAGGAGAGCTTCAGTTTTTTGTTTATTGAGTAAACTGACTTGTCCGTTTTTATACTCTAAAGTTAATATCCATGCTTCGCCCCCACTAACTAGACTTATTGAGCCTAGTAATAAAAGAGTGATTGTAGATGCCCAAATTTGATTCATATAATATCCTTGTGTGGCTACAATATTAAAGTACATCTAAATCAGCAAATAAGTAAATAGAATTAGAAAACTTTTTCTAAATACTTCTCCGCTTTTTTCTTGAGATCCTGAGTGTTCTTGTCACTGAGCCCAGTAGCCTTTTGAATCTTTTTAAAAGTTTGCTTAATCAGTTTCTTTTTCCCCTTTTTAATCTCCTTTTGGATTTTACCATGTGGGATTTTTTGCTCGAGTTCAACAGGAATAGGGATAGTAGGTTCAATACTGTCTGTAATTTTTAAGCGAGACCATACGGTGCCTTTAAACTGAATTGTTTTTTGATCCATTAGTTTCAATAAGCCTTGATCAATCGGTAGGTCGACTAGGAAGGAAGTTCGTCCTTTGGTTTTAGCTGGTATTTCTAGGACTTTAGCATGAGTAATTCTTGAGAAGGCTTTACCTTCCATAAATGCATCTAAAACCAAGGAGTCAAGTATCACATGATGATCATTGGGGTTATCTACCACGACATGAGCTCGAAGTTTCATCTTGGTGAAATCAAGGTTAAATTTCCCTTTTTTGATATCAGACCAATGATCTTTGAGTATACTCATCCCATCTTGCATCTTAACTCTGGTTTTTCCGTCTTTCATCACGAAAGAGGAGTTAAACTTTGCGATTTCAACGTCAAAACTTTCTACTTCAAATTTGCAATTGGCTAGAAGTTTACGAGCATTAATAGAGCCCCAGAGGCTACAAGCAGTAGCAACTATGGCGGCTGTGACAATCAAGGCGATAAGTATCTTCTTCATAATAAACCTAAGAAATTTAAACAATAATCTTTCAATTATATAGTGTAGAAAAATCTTGGTTTAAAAGTGAAGTGAATCTTTAGCTGAGTTAGCTAAGCAGTTATCTTTTTTTGAATGTCAATGAAGCTGAATTCACACAATGTCTCATACCTGAGGGTTGGGGGCCATCGGGAAACACGTGTCCTAGGTGTGACCCACATCGATTACAAACAATT
>CAWVXU010000101.1:0-7800 GCA_963934255.1 uncultured Fibrobacterales bacterium | reverse complement strand
CTATTCAAGAGCGTATTACTCATAGTCTAGTCAAAGGTATTACTGCCTTTATTGAAGAAGATACAAAAGAAATATTTGAGACTTTAGGTTCTCCTTTACTTGTCATTGAAGGTCCTTTAATGGTGGGGATGGGTGTCGTTGGCGATTTATTTGGCGCAGGTAAAATGTTCCTACCTCAGGTTGTTAAATCAGCTAGGGTTATGAAACAAGCCGTCGCTTGGCTTGAGCCTTATTTACTTGAAGTTCAAGGCGAGGGAAGCTCTGCTGGTAGAATTGTGCTTGCGACAGTCAAAGGTGATGTTCACGATATTGGTAAAAATATTGTCGGCGTAGTTATGGCATGTAATAATTTTAATGTTATTGATATGGGGGTGATGGTACCTTGGCAAAAAATATTACAAGAAGCTGAAGATAAAAATGCGGAGGCCGTGGGGCTTTCAGGGTTGATTACACCCTCATTAGATGAGATGGTAACTGTTGCCAAAGAAATGGAAAAGCTCGGGATGACTATTCCACTTCTCATTGGAGGTGCTACAACGTCGAGCGCCCATACAGCCGTTAAAGTTGCGTTACACTATAGTGGACCAGTTGTACATGTTGCAGATGCATCCAAATCAGTACCCGTTCTTGAAGCTCTTCTGAATCCAAATAAACAAGTCGCATTTGTGGCAGCAACTAGAGCCAAACAAGAAAAACTTCGAATTAATTATGAGATGAACAAAGTTAAGAAGAGTTTTTTAAGTATAGAACGCGCTCGTAATAAGAAATTTATTTGGAATAACGAATCAGCTGATATTGTCAAACCACAATTTCTAGGAACGAAAGTTTTTGAAGATGTATCCTTAGCGGAGATTATCCCTTATATTGACTGGACGCCATTCTTTCAATCCTGGCAGTTAATTGGACAATATCCCAAAATATTTGAAAATAAAGTTGTTGGGGAAGAAGCAAAGATTCTCTATGCTGAGGCGCAAGAGATGTTGAAAGAGATTGTTGATAAAAAATTGTTTACAGCTAAGGCAATAATTGGATTTTGGAAGGCAAACTCTCATAATGAATCAATTGAACTTTTCGCTGAAGATGGGCAAGCTTTATACAAACTTGAACACTTAAGAGTTCAAATTGACCGTGCCGGTAAAGAACAAAATTGTCTATCTGATTATATTGCACCTGTTAGTTCAGGCATAGAGGATTATATCGGCGGTTTTGCCGTGACAGCTGGACATGGAGTCAATGAGTTCGTCCAGGCCTATAAAGATGCTGGGGATGACTATAATGCAATTATGGGAGAAGCTCTTGCAGATAGGTTAGCAGAAGGACTCGCAGAAAGAATGCATTATCTTGTTCGTACTCAGTACTGGGGATTTGCTCAAGACGAATCTTTGACTTGTGAAGACCTCGTTCGGGAGAAGTATCGTGGAATTCGACCTGCGCCAGGTTATCCCGCTTGTCCTGAGCATAGTGAAAAAGGTACCCTTTGGGACCTTCTTGAAAACCCGGAAAAAAGTATTGGAATGAAACTCACTGAAAATTATGCTATGTACCCGGGAGCCTCAGTTTCTGGTTGGTATTTTGCTCACCCCGAGTCCAAGTATTTTGGAGTTGGTAAAATAGCTCCTGATCAAGTAGAATCATACGCGCAAGCTAAAAAATGGGACATCGAAACAGCACAAAAGTGGTTAGCGCCCCAAATAGATTAACCATGCTCTATGGTAGATATATTACCAAATAACTTTGTTGGTTTAAATCAAAAAGCCTAGTTCAGTTGAACTAGGCTTTTTTTGTTTGCTAGATTCAATTTAAAAATTTAAGCGACTGCTGAAGTTGTGTGCTTATCTAGTCTTAAACGTTCTAATTCAGCTGCGAAATAAAAATCATAATCTTGAGCAGCTTTCCCAAAACGATAAACATCATCAATAAACTTTTGATTATAGTGTTTGATCATTTTTTCAAGATTCTGAAAGTATGGGTTACTATCTAAGTCAACTGACCAGTCAAGCGCAACACCCCAGACATATTTTATTATTTCTAATTTTGTCTTCATCTGCATGACGTTTCGACGCAAAACTCGTTCTAAATCATCTATATTGTGAATTAACATAAGATCCCCCGTATTCCTATTTAATACTTCGGATAATATTTTAAGAATATTTAGCTTTTTTTAATTGCAGGTTAATTTGTCTGAAGAATCCAAAGCCTATACCGTTAGTCAATACTCTAAAAGTATTGATCGTCTTTTAAAATCAAAAGTCCCAGCTATTTGGGTTCAGGGTGTTTTAACTCAGCTTCAAATCAGAGGCAGTGTCGCCTATTTGACTTTAACAGAGTATGCGACTGGAAGTGAAAAGCCCATAGCAAATATTGCTTTGTTTTGTTGGGCCAGAGATTTCACCCTCTTGCAAAATACAACTAGGTCTGCAGAGATCCCATTTGAAATCGAAGTTGATTTAAAGGTTTCATTCTTAATAGAGGCTGAATTTTATGTTCCATTTGGTAAATTTCAACCGAAAATTATCGATATTGATACCAGATTTACACAAGGTGAGATGGCACTTACGCGTGATAAGATTTTAAAAAAGCTTACTCAGTCTGGTCTTTTGCATAAGAATAAAAATAACCCCTGGCCCAAGCCTGCTTTAAGAATAGGTTTGATCACTGCGCCTGAATCTGCTGCGTATCATGATTTTACCAATGCCTTAAATAAATCCCCTTGGAATTTTGAAATACATCTTCAATCTGCTGTTATGCAAGGTGACCGTTGTTCTCAAAGTATTATTCAAGCATTTTCACTGATGCCCATCTCAAAACTTGATGTGATTGTTTTGACGAGAGGGGGAGGGGCTAAAACAGACTTAGTTTATTTTGATGCTGAAAACTTGTGTGAAGCTATTGCTAATTTCTCACTTCCTGTAATCTCAGGAATCGGGCATCAAATCGACAATAGTTTGACAGATCTTGTCGCTTGGACTTCTCGAATGACACCCACAGACTGTGCCAAACTTTTGATTGATCAAATTGAAAATGAATGGGCAAGCCTTCTTCTGATAAAAAACGAATTAGTAGAGAAATCTATGAAATTAGTTAGTTCAGAAGCCCAATATCTAAAGGATGCTCAAGTAGCTATTGAATTTAAAACCGTTCAAATGATTACTTTTGAAAAACAAAATCTAAAAAATATTGTCAAGAGTTTAAAAAGACAGTCAACGCAGAAATTTATCGAAGAATCTAGTCGCTTTAATAGAAATTTAACAGGACTCACGCGTGGATCCCAAAAACTTATTTTACAAAATGAACTCAAACTTAAAGGTTTAAAAGACTCCCTTAAACAAAAATCAAAAGCATTACTACAATTAGAAAATGAGTCTCTTAAATTAAAAACTAAATGGGTCTCCGCAATATCTCCATCTCGAACATTAGAACGAGGCTATACTCTCACACGTAAAATTAAAACGGGGTCAACTCTGTCTGTAAATGAACTGAGTGTCGGAGATTTGGTCCAAACAGAAACGAATTACATGGTCGTACATTCTGAAGTACAAAAAATTATTATAAAGGAAAAATAATGGTGAAAAAAACATATGCTGAGTCAATTGAACGACTAGAAGAAATTCTCGAAGGTATAGATAGAGCTGATTTGGGAGTTGATGAACTGGCCAAACATATCGAAGAAGCTTCAACTCTTCTCAAAAGTTGCAAAGGGGTGCTAAAAAAGACAGAGAGCCAAGTTCAAGAGACTTTAAATGAACTAGATGAAGAATTTGATGAGGATGCTTAGAGTTTTGTCGGTATTTTATTAAATTTGCCCTTATCGGAAGGATTTTGAAATGAGTATTTTGACAGCAGAAGCACAATTAGCAATTTTAAATCGTGGTGTTTTAGAGACAGTGCCACGAGATGCGCTTTATGAAAAACTTAAAAAATCATATGAAAATCAAACCCCACTGAGAATTAAATTGGGTGTGGATCCAACAGCTCCAGATGTTCATTTCGGTTTTACGGTAGTGATGCGTAAATTAAGACAGTTTCAAGACTTAGGACATCATGTTATTTTAATTATCGGTGATTATACAGCGACTGTGGGTGATCCGTCGGGCAAATCCAAGACTAGGCCTCGACTGACTCATGAAGAAGTTCTTGAACACGCTAAAACTTATCAAGAGCAGTTCTTTAAAATTGTTGATCGTGAGAAAACTGAAGTTGTATATAATGGTGATTGGTTTTCAAAACTAAATTTTAATCAAGTGACTAAATTAATGTCACAAATTACTGTAGCTCAGATGTTAGAGCGTCAGGATTTTCAAAACCGTTATACCCAAGGTGAGCCAATTTCACTTCATGAATTCCTTTATCCTATGATGCAAGGATATGATTCTTTAATGATTAATGCCGATGTTGAAATTGGTGGTACGGATCAAAAATTTAACGTTCTTCGTGGTCGTGAAATTCAACGCGCTGAAAATAAAGAAGCCCAAGTTGGGTTATTTATGCCTATCCTTCTGGGTACATGTGGTAGAGAAAAAATGTCTAAGTCAATAGGCAACTATATTGGATTGAATGAAAGTGCTCAGTCAATGTACCACAAGATTTATAACATTCCGGACTCACTTATCGCCAATTGGTTCGAATTATTGACTTTAATTCCACTTGATGAGATTGAGTCAATTCAAAGTGACCTTGATTGCGGGGCCCGTAATCCAAATCAAGTCAAACAAGATTTAGCTATCAATATAGTAACACAATATCATGGATCAGAATCTGCAATGATTGCACTTGCTGCAGAAAAAGCTATTCATAAAGGTAATGCTATTCCTGATGATGCTCCAAATTTTAAAATTGAAGATGACTCTATGGGGGTCCTCAATTTGTTGACTTCCATCGGTGCTTTTAGCTCAAATGGTGAAGCTCGTAGAATGATTCAAAATGGCGGTGTTAAATTAAATGGTGAAAAGCTGAACGATCCCAAAACTGATATAGACATCATCAAAGAAATGCTTGTCCAAGTAGGTAAAAGAAAATTTTTTAAGATAAATTTTTAAAATAACTTTTCACAAATTAAAGAAATATTATTCACTTAAAACAAAAAGCCACCCTCGATAGGTGGCTTTTTGTTTTAAGTGAATAATACTGCATTACGGATTAATTCTAGAAGGTCATTAACTAATATATAAAGCGATAGATCTAGCTACATTAAAAAGTAGTCATCTAAATTAGTTTCAAAATAATCCAAGCGTGTTTGAAACCGAATGACGGACTGAATTAGCTGTTCATCAACAAAATATACGTCGTGATTATGAGAAGATATTTTTGTTTGAACGGATTTGGTGTTCACTTGCAAGAAACCTAAGTCTTGATACTTTTGTTCATCTCCTTCAGTGAAAAGGGTAGTTGGGATTTGTTGTAATTCTAATTTCTGCTGGAAATCTTGAAGATTGAATTGCATCTTTTTTTGAGATTGTAAACGATGTTTTTCAGCAGTATCTGAAAGAAGTTGAAGTCGCAATAAGTCGGCGTCTTTTAGTGATGACCAAGGGTGAGCTTTCGATTTTAAATGATATTTTAAATAATCCAAATACTGAATAAGTGCTTCTTCTTGTAAAATAACTATATGACTGGTAAAGCCTTGGTCTTGTAAAATATCAATAAATTGAAATAGTTTGAGCAATTTCAATACTTTTTTAAGATCTGCCTCACTCACCCCATAAAGTATGAAAACTTCTTTGGAGAGAATTTTAAAGCTAAGGTTACCTTCAATGTTCATCGTTAAAATAATTTTAAGAATAATGGGTAATGATAACCGTAGGTCATTTAAATTTTTTCGTTTATTCGTATCACGAAGTCTAGTTACAAGTATTTTAATTAGGCTAGTGAGCCAGCTAGGTATTTTTTTATATGTAGATTGTAAAGTAGATTGGTTAATCACAACAAGTTCTGCCGTGTTTAAGGCACGAGCACTCGCGCTTCTCGTTTGTTGGTCTAAAAGTGATAGCTCACCTATGACGGAACCTGGGCCTAGGGTGGCAAGTTGGACTATGCGAACACCTTCTCGTTTTAATATTTGGATTTGTCCGCGCTTAATGATGTACATTTCATCGCCATCATCACCCTCCATAAAAAGCATTTCCCCGGATTCAACAATCTTTACTTGACTTGCTTTGATGATTGCACTCATTTTAATAAGTCTTTTACTTTCGCTAATGCTTCTATCGAAAGTTTTAATTGATTAAGCTTAGTTTTGGGAATAGTTAAATGTCCATTCTCTTTGATTAGGATTTGGAATCTCAATAGTGGGTCTATCGCTCGCTTTGTGATTCGAGGGTTCTTTTCGTGAAGTTTTTCCATGAATTTATTTAAAGTGATTTTGATTTCACCTTCTTGCTGAGAGGTTTGATTGAATAACTCATCAATTATACCAATAGCTTGGTGGCATTCATTATTGATTTCTTTAGCTAAAATCGGGATTTTGTTCCTAAAATCAATATAGACTTGAGTAATTTCTGCTAAAAGATTATCATTCACTGAAATGATAGTTTGATCACCAGAGTCTCCAGTAATAATGTCTATTATACCTTCGGTATATAACTTATCTATAGCAGTTTTAAAATCATCATTGTGAGCACGGGTAAAAAAACAAAAATTGTCTTGAAGAGTATACAGATCAAAGCTAGTAGCTGTTTCTCCTTTTTGGTAGTCATCTTTAAAAAGAGAAATATAGCTTATCAGAGAAAAAACTATTTTTGGAATAGAGTGATTGTCAACTCGAGAATTAGCTTCTCTAATTCGATTTACCACTATTTTAATAACCGCTTTTAACCATACCGGTAGTGTTTCTATCATTTTATCAAATGATTCTTGAGTGATAACTTTAAGTCTAGTAGGTTCAGTTGCAATGGCATCAGCTGAGCGTGGTAAGCCGTCAAACAAAGACATTTCACCAACCATTGCACCACTTGAGAGAACAGCTAACTGAGTCTGCTCTGTACCTGTACCTTTACCTTGGCCAATTGAAAGAGAACCACTCTCAATTATATAGAACTCATTACCAAAATCTCCATTTTTAAACAAAAATTCACCGGCTTTTAAATCATGGTTTCTGATATGTGGATTTCGTTTACTTGAGTTGTAATTACTTTGATTCATTTTAATATTATAACACTTTCACATGAAAAATGTGTATTATGAATAGGAAATCTGCACTTTTTAAATGAATATTTTGGCTGATATGTCGTAATCACTAAATACTAGTGTTTCAAAATTTGGAATTAAAAATAAGATTCATTCAAATTAAACACAAAAAAGAGCAACCTTCCGAAGAAGATTGCTCTTTAATACTTAATGTGTTATGGTGATTTCTATTTAGGATAACCCTAAATGGAAGTCTAACGCTCTTTAATACGAGCAGCTTTACCACGACGGTCGCGCATATAGAAAATACGTGACTGATGAACTTTACCTGTGCGGTCAATTTTGATTGAATCAATATTAGGTGAGTGTAGTGCGAAAATACGCTCAACACCAACATTACCAGACATTTTACGAACAGTAAATGTTTCAGAAACACCACTGTTGCGGCGTTGGATTACAACACCTTTAAAAGCCTGAATACGAACTTTGTTACCCTCTGTTACCTTAACGTTAACAGTGACTGTATCACCAGTGCGGAAAGCAGGGATATCTGAGCTAAGATTTTCAAATTTTAGTTTTTCTAAAATACCAGACATGTTAATACCTCTCGAAAAATATTGTGCCAAAGTTATAAAAGATTATCGTAGTTGGCTATTTATTATGCTCTTTTTTCTGTAT
>CAWVXU010000100.1:0-8162 GCA_963934255.1 uncultured Fibrobacterales bacterium | reverse complement strand
TGAGAACTCCACAACATCTCTAAAAAGCGCATTACCCACAAAAGCCTCCTATTATATACTATCAATCTAGAAAAAATGAGTTAGCTAAAAGAATTATCTCAAGGAAAAAAAAGCAATTTAAATCATGAATATTTGAATACGGGTTGTTCAATGCAAACAAACATATTGGTAGATCGTGATCAAAGCTATAGGATGGCTTTGAAAAGCTTAGTTTATGTAAAAAAAAGTTTACATAGCTATATTAGTGTTCAAATTGAGTCCACCTCGTGAGCACGAAGTATATATTAAGGGCTGAATGCAATTTTTGCAGAGGAATTATATGAGCAACAAATTAATATTCAAATTATTATTTGCCATTTTGGTAACTATTCAGGGTGTTCAAGCCGCACCTGCAGAGCTTACCGTGCAAAATGCTAGTTTTGAGGAAAACTTACCTCCACTAGATACTATTTGTGTTGGTGGGACCGGTGGGTCAAAATGGTATTGCCCAGGAGGCAATATCGTTGAAAACCCTCGTGTAGCAGGTGATCCGGGTAGTTTTGGAATGACGACTATTTTCCCTTGGACCCAATGCTCAGGGAGTGTTGACCTTTTGCCGAATGCACCATCTATAAGTGCTCCCAAGCCAGCTTCTCATGGTGATTGGTATTTCGGCTTAGTATGTGACCCGAATAATGCGCCTACTGCTTCTGAGTCTTTTTCACAACCGCTGAGCGCGCCGTTTACCGCTGGTAAACCCTATTCTTTTAGTATTGATTTGATGACAACGGGCCCTTCCGGGTATTGGGCAGGAAAGTTAGGAGGAGACGGCCGCGTGGTTATTATTGGTCGAATGGCTGCATCTGCTTGTTTAAGTAGCTTTTCAGATCAACAAATCCTTTATGATTCGGGTCCAGTTACTAATACTGAATGGCAAACTTATGATATTGATTTTACTCCCACAAAGGCTTGGACTCACATCTATATTGCAATGACGGAGGATGGAACGAAATGTTCGAGTGGTGGTTCAAATGTGATGATTGACAAAATCGGTGGATTTTTCCCGGGTGGACTCAAAATTACAAGTCCAAAGGCATCAGCTAACATGCCGTGTTCTCAATTGATTGAAGGTAATGCCGAATTCGATATAGCAAAAGTAACAGTCACGGGAACTTTTGACGGCGAAACTTTAGTTGGAGATGCCATAGGTAAAGATTGGTCGCTTCAGGTATCTTATACGAACCAAACTCCTCGAACTGAAAACTTGGAAGTTATCGCTGAATATAAAGACAATTCAATTATACCAGATACGATTAATGTACTCGTTAACATTGCAGGCCCCATCACTGATTTTGGTTCACAAATTGTTGACATACAGTCACCGGTTGAATTTGTTGATCAGTCTCCAACCTATGAAGCAGGGACGGTAATGCAACATGAATGGGACTTTGGTGATGGATCAACGTCTACAGAAATCAACCCTTCTCACCAATACACAGCACCTGGTTCATACGAAGTAAAACAAACAATAACCTATAATGGTTCTTGTAAAGATGAAATAACTAAAACAATCACCGTCCCAAATGAGCCCGGTACTATCACGATAACAACACCTGCAGCCGCCCAAAGTGTAAATACTTGTTCTGTTTTGGTTAAAGGGACTATGAATTATAAGGCTGATAAAGTGATTATCTCAGGTACTATGCCTGGCGGTAGCCAAATTGCAACAATCACTTCGGAAACGACTTGGGAGGCTGAGGTTTTCTATTCGGGTTCGAGTACTGAATCGCAAAACATTATTGTAACGGGTCAATTTACAGCTAATGAAGTTACAGAGAATGTTGAATTTGAACTTGCAGTAAGTGGCGACACCAAAGCTGATTTTGAAATCATCGAAGGTAGTTCAGCCTTTGATACATACACATTTACAAACACCACCACATCAACTGAACCTGTTGGGTCATGGGTATGGAGCTTTAATCAAGACACAACATTCAGCACAAAAGATGTCAGTTATAGATTCCCAAGTTTTGGTAACCAACTTATTCGCCTTCAAGCGATTCCTGCAAACATTAACTCATGTGGTGACGTAATTAGTAAAAACAAAGTCCTTCCTACTCCGGCATTGAGTAACGAAGGCAATCTATTCCAAGACATAGATGGGAATGGTCAATTAGACCAGGTTGTCCTTCGATTTGAAGAGAATGTTGACCCCAACTGGTCAAACTCTCTTGGACTCACGTTTAATTGGTATAACCAAGATAACAGTATTATTAAGATTACCAGTGACTCGGCATCTTGGATTGTGAATCCTCTAAATCCAAAAGAATTAATCTGGGTCTTGAGTGATACATTAGAGCTGAAGAGGCTTTCAACAGATGTCAAGCTTGATTATGGCACCCCACAAATGATTTTCCAAGTCAATGATAGTCTTGGAGTGGCAACTTCTCTCTATGAAGATATTGATATTGGAGATAACATGGCTCCGATGATCGCTAAAGCAACTATTAAACAAGGCAGGGAATCTTCGAAGCCTGATACACTCATGATTGAGTTTAGTGAGCCGATGGCCAAGGATTTAGTGAGCACAGAAGAGTTATTTGAATATTTATTAAAATCAGAAAGCTATGCATCAGCTACTAAAGTAGGTAACGACCCTATTGGTGCTATTCGTCCAACTTGGTTTGGGTCAGACCGCTTCCTAAATATCAGTTTTTCTGGAGAGAATAAAAAACTTCTCCCAAGAGACAGTGTTCGCGCACTATCCGGGGACGGTATGTTACAAGATCTCTCGGGTAACCGGATGTTGGAAACAGCACCATTTACGCAGATTCAAGGAGTCATTGTTTTGGTTGAAAAGCACAATGCAATGATTGAAATTGACTATTCAAATCTTACAGTTGACACCAAGCCTTTTGGTGAAAAAATAGGCTTTGAGCATGGAACGACATTAGAAGATGCTACTCAAGGCCAACTTGGATCTCTGGTTTCATTAGTTATTCCTACCAAAACGGTAACAGATAGTACCGGAAGAAGTCAAATTATTACACTTGCAGCCGAAGATATCGAATGGGAATACACACTAATATACTACGATGTACTTGGTTCATATGTTGCCAAAAATAATGGTAAAATTAAATGTGATGACCCAATATTCCAAAAAGATGGGGCGACAAATTGTCTAAATAGTACAGTCGGAATGGTATTCTTTCCTTGGAATTATCTTGATGATACTGGTAGAAAAGTTGGTTCTGGCGCCTACATTCAGCAGTTCATTATCAACAAAGAAGCGTTTGATCCAGTTAAAATTGGTGTGCGTCGAGTGAACAAGTAAGTTCCCTGACTTCAAATACATCGAATGTGATACATACAGTATTGAAAATAAGCTTGAGTGAATTTCAGAAATGAGATTATCTCAAGCTTTTTTTTACCCCCATAAAACAGGTAGGGCGGAAATTACTAGAGTACAGGGGCAAGCCGATTAGAGACATCAATTGCCGACAATCAAGCCAGTAATTAATTATAAAAACTCAACTAAACCCGCAAATGATTGACTGCTTAGGTAAGAGCTTCAAACCAAAAACCAAAAACAATTTAATCCAAGGAGATTTTAACTTGTTGTAGTCTCAATTTAACTAAGCCTATAAACTTTATTTTATTTAGATAACCACTTGCCATGCAAAATGAAAAGCCATTAGTAACGGTTCTTTTTGTCGATATAACAAAAACACATGGCACAAGACTTAATAAATAAACGGACTTAAGATGTTTTTATCTATTCGGATTTAGAAGTCAATTCAAAAGGTTCAATATGAACTAACATATGAGAAATCTGCGGGATTTTAAAAGCGAAATCATCATGCAGAGCATGTGCAATCTCATGACCGTCATAAACTGTGATTTGAGCATCTACTTGAATATCCAAGTCAACATGATAAGTCATTCCAGATTTACGAATCATGCATTTTCTAATACCCAACACCCCAATTGTTTCAAGAGCATAAATTCGAATTTCAGCTTCAAGATCAGAGTGTAGGTCTTCATCTAGTATTT
The DNA here is from genome assembly GCA_963934255.1 of uncultured Fibrobacterales bacterium. Lineage (GTDB taxonomy): Bacteria > Fibrobacterota > Fibrobacteria > Fibrobacterales > CAWVXU01 > CAWVXU01. The sequence goes on along the minus strand of CAWVXU010000100.1, from coordinate 4,130 downwards.
CACCCAAAGCAGGGCGGAAAATAATATAAGCGTTGAATAAAATTAGCCCAGCTGCACCGAGTGCCGCCCAGTCATCGGCATGTTCCCAGCCTTCACCAAAACAAAGGGATAGTGCGATACCCACAAAGGCGACAGCTGAAGTAATTGCATCAGAGCGATGATGCCAGGCATCAGCAACAAGTGCAGTGGAGTTAGTTTTCTTACCTTTATTTTTCACATATTGATACAAACCCTCTTTGAACGCAATGATGAAAAGTAGGATATATAATGTGTAGGCTTCAGGTGCTTCTTGGGGTTCATTTAAATTGAGTATCGCATGATATGAAATTATCAAAGCGGAAAAGACTAAAAACCCAACAACAGCAAAAGTTGTCAAAGGCTCAATCTTACCATGACCATAAGGGTGGTTTTTATCAGGTGGAGCAGTTGAATATTTTAATCCGACCCAAACAATGATAGATGAAAAAACATCTGTAGTTGACTCAATTGCATCAGCAATTAAAGCAAAAGAGTTCCCAAAGTAACCAGCTACACCTTTTATAATGGCTAGCGCAGCGTTTCCGAGAATACTGAGTATTGAGGTTTGAATTGCCTCTTTAGCGTTGTCGGCTCGACCGACATGTGGATTGGGAACATGCATGAGCCCAATTTAAAAATCAACCAGGAAATTGGATAAAATACTTTTGTTTGATGAAATTTTTGAGTTGCCCATGACTTGTTGGATATATCAAAGACAATCAGTTTTTGAAACCAAATGCTGAAACGAGTTCAGAGAAATTTTAGTCAGCTTCATCCCCCACCGTTTTAAAAGAAATGTTCATCATCTTATATATAGTATGAATTGAGCTAGCGTAAATTATATTAAGTATGAAACGACTTCAATCTGCGTCATCAAAGAGAATCTATGCCAAATACGATAACAAACCTTGCCATTTTAGCACATATTGACGCAGGTAAAACAACTTTATCTGAGCGACTGCTTTTTTTGTGTAATAAGATAAGCGCAATGGGCCTTGTTGAAGAAGGTCTTGCCACGATGGATTATTTGGCAGAAGAGAAGCGTCGAGGGATTACAATTGAAGCAGGCTATAGCTCCTTCAAATGGCGAGATCGCAGCATTAATTTTGTAGACACTCCAGGGCACGTTGATTTTGGTGTAGAAGTTGACTGCGCTTTGGATTGCATCGAAGCGGGGGTATTAGTTATCTCAGGTGTGCGTCGAATCCAAACCCAAACCTATTCAGCTTGGCACAAATTGGAAGAACGTCAAACTCCAACAATTGTCTTCATAAATAAATTGGACAACATTCAAGCCGACGTTGATGAAACTTTAATTGATTTTGAAATGGCATTTGAATCTAAACCTTTAGTTCTAAGCTATCCATTTTTTGATGAGGTCAAGGGGCTTCATGGTGTCATTGATGTTATTTCTAAAAAATGGGTGATTTCCGAAGAATTATCAAGAAATGTTGAAGTAAAAGAAGTTCCGAAATCAATTCGCTCTCAAATTGACAAGTTTTACAACGAAATCATAGAGTTTTGTGCGGAAAACGACGAAGCTGCATTAAACTCTCACCTAGCCGATGAGCAGTTATCAACTGAACAAATTTTTAACATCCTTTCCATAGAGTTAAAAGAACGAACTTTCACACCAATTTATACAGGTTCTGCTAAAACAATGGATGGTGTCAGGCTGCTTCTGAATGGGATGAGATTTTTAGTTCCTTCCTTTGTTGAGCATCAAAACCCTAGAGCCTATGCTCAGGTTCTCAAAATTCGCAACTCTCAGCAGTTTGGCAGATTTTACTTGGTCAAAGCTTTTAAAGTATTAGTTTCCAGTGAAGCAATGAACCTCTATAAATTAGACGGTGAGACCTTAGAGCCAACACAAAGTGTTGAACCAGGGGATCTTGTTGCTTTAATTTGTAGTCCCAATTTTAGGATAGGCGACGAAATTGATTGGAATGGGAAAGTGGTACTTTCTGGTGCGACCCCGACATACAATCCTCTCATTCAAGTTCAAATTGAAGCTAAGACAGTTGAACAACAAAAAGAACTCAAAAAAGCACTAGAGTTTTTTTTAGAGTCGGACCCTTCCATGAAATTGGAATATCAGGAAAGCAGTGGCACGTGGAAAGTCAGTACAATTGGGGAAGTTCATTTACAAGTGTTAATTGCAAGACTAGAAGATGAATTTAATTTAGAGGTAAATTGCGGTAATCCAGAAATTCAAAAGCTTGAGAAGTGGGTAGAACCTCAGCTTGAATTTCAATTTGAATCAACTTGGAATGAAAATTCTATGAGCTTGTCATTTTCAATTGAGCCCTTTTCAAGGCAAGAAGTCGAATGGAACTACTATGGTAAGCTCAAACAAGAAGAATTAGTGAGAGCGGTAATGCAGTCTGCTGTCGGAGACTTCGCAAGAGCGGGTTTTCTAGGTTCTGGTAAATTGGTAAATGCCAGAATCAACCTTTCAAATCTAAACATCACGGGTGTCCTTGTTCCGGGTATGCTTAAAAAGCTCGTATTGGATGGGTTGAATGAAAATGTAAAGCCTTCACAAATCATACTATTAGAGCCATTTATGGACATGGAGCTCATTACTCCAGAGGAGTTTTCAGGCAAAATCACAGCTGATCTCAAATCAAGAAACGCCAAAATCCAAGGGATAGAGTCCGATGGCAAATACAACTGGATACGCTGTGAAATCCCACTTGTCAAAACATTTGGCTACACTACCTGGCTTAGAGACATATCTCAAGGGCGAGCGTCCTATGGTTTACAATATCATGACCACAAGCCTCAAGTCACCAGAGGATAAGCGAAAGAAAGACACAAATGGCAATTTCATAGATACCCTCCACGCCTTCTGCTTGGCAAATACTAGTGTTAGAAAAACTCAGTATTTGGGGGAAATACAAATGTGGAAAATGATTCAATTTATCCAAATAGTAAGTGGTCTGATTCATGCGCAAGTGAAATTGGTGAATATTGCGGTTTCTAGTTTAGAATCTCAAGGTCTGAATCAAGACGAAAGCTTAATTTAAGGATTGAGTAAGATCTGAATTGATCAATTCAGATGCATAGCTTGTGATGGAGCATGCTAAGTTACAAGAGATACTTCGAGACCAAAATTTTCAAGAGTTTGTTGCGTGAGATTCGTCTGAATGTCAACTAGAGATGCGGCAGCTCTTAGGGTGGATCATATGCTCACGAGTGAAGTGGGGAAGTTTGGCAACATATATAGCCTGTCCTCTAGGGTGTTAGGCATTGAAACGGGTCAAATTATCAAATCCATTAGCATGGATCCTGAAGGTGGGATAGAAGGATTGTTAAAACACTCCGTCCTGAGTTTGATTCAGTAAATAAGTTCCTATCCTAGTGTCGCTTTTGAAGAAGCCCTTCCGAGTAGCTCCAGCAAAGAGCTAGTCACTAAAACCTTAGCTGACTCTCGAGACAACACCTTAATGATCGGCAGACAGTTTGGATGTCAGAGAATCTCGCTTATCTCCCTCAAGTGGAGGCTGATGCAGATGGCACTTAAGATAATCCCACAGGTAGGTAATATTGGGTATGTAACTATAATCTTACAGGTGCAAGCGAACAGGGTGAAATCACCAACGCGACTACAAATTATCAAACCGATAGGGTTCTCTATAATCGGAATGCTGCCATGGGTCGAGCTTGTCCAAGTGGCTGGCATTTGCTGAGTGACGCCGGTTGGACGATTAAAGTTAAATTGGGTTTGACTCTCATTCATAATAAAGCCCACCTACAACATAGTTCCCATGGTTTTCTTTTCTAGGTGCTTATCTATTAGCCTATCGAACTTATTTCGGTCTGATGAGTCATTATAATTGTCAAAATTTAAGCCAATCTTTAAACAAGTGAATATCAATAAGGGAGAATGAATGATAAATATAGGAACGAAAAGGAAGAGATAAACAAAGTTGTTGACATTTGGTGGCCTCTATTCTAAATTTGTCGCTCCGATGAATATTTGCAAGCTTCCACTGCGTATTCCTGAAGTCGGTTTTCGAAGCATAAACTAGGTTTCTACGGAGATAGAATAACCATGGCAAAAGAAAAGTTCAATCGGAACAAACCACACGTCAACATCGGCACAATTG
>CAWVXU010000099.1:0-8254 GCA_963934255.1 uncultured Fibrobacterales bacterium | reverse complement strand
CAGGTGCCTCTTCTATTGGAGCTGCAGGTGCCTCTTCTATTGGAGCTGCAGGTGCTTCCTCTAAGTTTGATTCAGATGAAACCTTACTAGTATTGGTGTTCACGACATGGTGTTTCGCTTTGTTGGCATTATCCAAGGCTTGTTTCATCCCAACAATCAGACCATCACCATCGAGTCCAAGGTCTTGATTTTGTTTTAAAGTAGTAATGCGAATACGGCCGATTGCAATCCTGTATTCTTCAGAGAAGCTGATACCATCAGAGCTTAATTCTGAACGTTCTTCCTCGGATATTAACATTAATGCAGCGGTTTCATCAGAGCTTTGCCAACTAACATTGAAATTGACGAGTTGATCTTCGAGGGGAACACCCCGAGTTAAACTTTGTCCAGAAGACCCACATCCGATAATGAAAATTGAAAAAACGCCGAAAACAATTGTTTTCACGACGAGATTTTTAAAATACCCTCTAATCATTGGAAATTCTCCTATTTAGCGAGGAATTGCTAACTATATTTCACAATTCCAATTAAGTCTCTATATAAAGACAAATTAACAATCCTACGAGAGAAATAATGACTGAAATTAATAAAGATGTGCAAATAATTGAATTTGAGAACAAAACCATTTACTTAGTGGGCACAGCTCATGTTTCTCAAAACTCAATTGACATTGTTCGCACCACTATTCAGACAATCAAGCCTGACACGATCTGTGTCGAATTAGACCACAAGCGCCTCGAAGCACTTCAAGATTCTAATCGTTGGGAAAAATTAAATCTACGGGAAATTATTAAAAAAGGTCAAATGACCACTCTCATCGCCAATCTTGCCCTATCCTCTTATCAGAAAAGAATGGGAAATAGCTTAGGCGTTAAACCAGGTTCTGAATTACTTGCCGCTGTTGAAGAAGGTAATGCCATCAATGCACATATTGACTTAAGTGACAGAGATATTCAAATTACACTCAAAAGAGCTTGGCGCAAAACTGGATTTTTCAAACGACTGATGCTAGGAAGTGGCCTCATTGGTTCATTATTTGAAACAGAAGAGCTATCAGAAGACAAACTTGACGAACTAAAAGATAAAGACACACTCAGTGCCATGATGGATGAAATGGGCGAACAACTCCCTACTGTCAAACAGGTCCTCATCGACGAACGTGATGAATATCTAGCAGAAAAAATACGTCAAGCCCCAGGCAATCTTATCGTCGCTGTTGTTGGAGCCGGGCATTGCCCTGGAATTACCAAAATTTTAAATGAAAACACCCCAGTTGACTTGGCCGAAATAGAAATTATTCCAAGCTCCTTAGGCATGGGGAAAATTATCATATGGACCATCCCTCTCATTATTATTGCAAGTTTTATTGGCCTTGCTATGAAGGATACTCAACTTGCAAGTGAAAGTGGTCTTGTTTGGGTTTTAGCCAACGGTATTCCAGCCGCTATTGGTGCAATGATTGCATTGGCCCACCCACTTGTTATTATTGTGGCTTTCCTTGCAGCTCCAATTACCAGCCTCGTCCCTACTATTGGAGCAGGGGTTGTGACGGCTCTTTTACAAGTTTATCTTAAGCCACCAAGAGTTTACGAATTAGAAAAAGTCAGCGAAGAAATTTCTCAGCCAAAACTATGGTGGAAAAATAGAGTACTCAAAGTTTTTTTAGCATTTCTACTCCCATCTCTTGGAAGTGCCATTGGATCCATCATCGGAGCTGTGGATTTATTTCAAGCTATTTCTGGACAGTAAAAAATGGCTAAACGCAGCTATAAACTCCAGCGTCAATTAAAAAGTATCAGCACTCAAATTGACTATGAGCGTCTTCTCAATGTTGAACAATTTGCTGCAGTTAAGTATTGTGATGGCCCACAGCTCATCGCTGCAGGCGCTGGAACAGGCAAGACTAGAACTATGGTTTACAAAGTTGCCTGGCTCGTTGAACACGGGATTGACCCGAGTAAGATTGTCTTACTCACCTTTACCAGACGTGCCTCACAAGAGATGAAGGATCGAGCTTCAACGGTTCTCGACAATCGTTGTCAAGCGGTACTTGGTGGCACTTTCCATAGCTTTGCCAATCAAGTTTTAAGAAAATATGCACCACAAATTGGTTTCAATAAATCATTTAGCATCATCGATTCAAGTGAAGCAGCCGATGTTTTTCAACACCTAAGGACAGAAGCCAAACTTCATACAAAAGATCGTCGATTTGCAAAAAAAAGTACCTTGAATAATGTTCATTCCAAAATGATCAATACGGGCTTACTCATTGAAGAAATACTCACCCAAGAATATCCTCAATACATAGATGACGCCCATGATTTTGAAGATATTTTTAAGAGATATAAAGAGTATAAAAAACATCATCATCTTATGGACTATGATGACTTATTAACCCACCTGCGCGACATACTTTACATTGACTCCGTCCGTAAAGAAGTAACTCAAAATATTGAATACCTTATCGTGGATGAATATCAGGACACCAACAAGGTCCAAAGTGAAATCTCTTGTCTACTCAGCTCACGAAATATGAAAATATCCGTAGTTGGAGATGACTTTCAATCCATTTATTCATTCCGTGGCGCATCTCACCAGAACATGTTGGACTTCCCCAAAATCCTTCCATCAACTCAAGTTTTTTATCTGCAAAACAACTATAGGTCTACCCAGAATATTTTGGATTTGTCCAATAGTTTAATGCAAAATGTTGAACTTGCCTATCCTAAGAAATTAGTCAGTACCTCTACGGGAAATGACAAACCAGCGATTGTCCCTATACAAGACGTGGAAATACAAGCAAGCTTTGTCACTCAGAGAGTCTTAGAGCTTCGTGAAGAAGGCATACCTTTGGATAAAATAGCTGTACTTTTCAGAAGTGGTTTTCATTCTAATGAATTAGAGGTACATTTGTCCGAAGCCAATATTCCATTTATGAAGTTTGGTGGTATTAAGTTTACTGAAGCCGCTCATGTAAAAGACCTAATTACATTTTTGAAGATCGCTCAAAACCCTAAAGATATGCTCAGTTGGCAGCGACTTCTTTTACTACTTGAAGGCGTTGGACCAGGTAGTGCGGTCAAAGTATTTTCACACGTAGATTCGGCCCAAGATTTGTGGGAGATCAACCTTGAAGCATTCTCAAAAAAGAAGTTTTTTATTGAACTCAATCGCCTTATCCAAGTGATTCAAGAGATTGCTCCAATACTTCATGACCCTCAAGCTTGTATTGAAAAGGCATTGTCCTTTTATGAGAAAATTTTAAAGAAAACCTACGAAAATTACACCAAAAGACTCAAAGATCTTGAAAGTCTAGTTCAGCTAGCTAGTCGATTTGATTCAGTTGAGAAATTACTTTCGGAATTAAGTCTAGACCCTCCCTTAATTGCAGATGAAGAGGAAGACGAAGAGGATCTTGATCAAGAAAAGCTCACTTTGTCCACGATTCACTCAGCCAAGGGTTTAGAGTTCCATAGTGTCTTTATCTTAAGCGTTGTCGAGGGCTCAATCCCTTCCGCCTGGGCTCAAAAAGAGGCAGCAATAGAGGAAGAACGCCGATTACTCTATGTAGCGCTTACTCGACCAGAGAAAAACCTCTATATCATGCAACCGGAAGAATTTGCAAGCTCAAAATCATATATGGGTGGTATGGAGTTCAGTGAACCGAGTAGATTTATAGATAACATACCTCATTTGGATGAATTAGTAGAAGTATGGCAAATCGAGGAGGATGGTATCGAAGAAGAAATGATTGAGGGGGATTCTTTTGGAGGAGTTGACTCAATAAAAGACTTTTTTTCTTAAATTATCGCCAAGAAATATGATGATGAATAAAAAAAGGAAGAGCAGCGCTCTTCCTTTTTACAATTTGTTCAATAGCAATTAAAGCAATATAATAAAATTATTTTTTTGCTTTTTTAGCTGGAACTTTTTTTGCAGGTGCTTTTTTAGCAGCAACTTTTTTAGCAGCAACTTTTTTAGCAGGTGCTTTTTTAACAGCAACTTTTTTAGCAGGTGCTTTTTTTGCAACAGCTTTTTTTGCAGGTGCTTTTTTTGCAACAGCTTTCTTAGCAGGTGCTTTTTTTGCAACAGCTTTCTTAGCAGGTGCTTTTTTAACAGCGGCTTTTTTAGCAGCAGCTTTTTCTTTAGCAGCTTTTGCAGCAACAGCTTCAGTTTTTTTAGCAGTAGCTAGATCAGCTTTGAAAGCAGCAATCTTTTCTTTAGTTGCTTTTAATGCAGCAGCTTGAGTTACTTGTTTATCAGATGCTTGTTTAATTCTTAATTGAAGAACTTTTGACGATGCCATTGATTAATCCTTAGTATTTATTGATGGTTAATATAAAAGATATATCAAACATACAATGTTTGACAACCTTTTTTTGACATTTTAATCATCATTATCGCTATGATGATAGTCGACTTTTAGATAATGCAAGAATGAATCGACTCACCCCTTCAACAATCTCTTCCTGATTGACTCGCCCAAATGAAAATCTAATTGAATTTTTTGAGTTTTTTTCATCAATATCACAGTACTCACCGGGAACATAAATCACACCATTTTCAAGACAGTTTTTAAAAAGTTCAGAGTCTCTCCCTGTGTCAATTCCACTTGGACATTTCAACCAAAGGTACATCCCCCCCGATACTTTTTCTAACTCATAAGAACTTGGTAGTTGTTCAAAAAGCAAGTCAAATAGTAAGGCTGACTTCTGCTGATATGATTTTAACACTCTTTTTCTAGCGACTTCTAATCCACCATTTTTTAAAAGTTGCCACACTAAAGCTTGATTCCAATGTGAGGAACCAAAGTCATGATTACCCTTGACTAGCACAAGCTTTTCCTTTATAGGCTCAGGCACAATCCCAGCACCAAGCTTAACACCTGGAGCAAATGGTTTACTAAAAGTCGTTGCAAATATAGTTCGAGGCACCATGTTTTTATATTCAAGCATTGATCCTGACACAGTTGAGCCATCAAACACTAATGCCCTATAAGCAGCGTCTTCTACAAAGTAAAATTCAGACTTATCAAGATATAAACTAAGTAGTTTGTGAAGGTCTTTAAGGTTTTGAGGGCTTCTTGAAACACCGGTTGGGTTTTGACACCAAGGTATAGAATAAATCATTTTAAGTCTATTTAGTTGCTTGTTTTCATCAAGAGAAATCAAAGTGCTTTTCAGGATTGAAATATCCATACCTTCCGGTGTCATTGGTATCCCTATAAATTGAACACCGATTGATTTCAATGCATCAGTATAGACAAAATAACTCGGGGATTCAACGATGACTATATCTCCCTGATCGAATAAAACTTCAGATAACAAATACAATAATTGCTGACATCCGTTTGTAATGACGATTGAGTCTTCAGATACATCATTAAAACTGCTATCATTAGCATCCAAGTTTTGGAGCCAATCAATTGTCGAAATCTTTAATTCTTTCAAACCTGAGGTCGCTCCATATTGTAAAAATCTTCGACAATTTTCTTCACGCAGCAATGATTGAAAGGCTTCTTCTAGCTCTTTTACAGGGAGACTCTCTTGCTCGACAAGTCCAGCAGCAAGACTGATCGTCTTTGGGTTCTCCAATGCATATTGAATCAGCCAATTGATAGGAGATTCTTTTAACCTTAATGCCTTTTTACTCCAAATCATAAGCTGTCCTTTGATTGATTTTGTTTTTCAACGACTTCAGCAAATTCTATTACACCTTTTTTTGCCAATTTATCAGCATATTCATTCCAAACGTTACCTGAATGAGCCGCCACCTTTTCAAATTTGACAAGGTGAACCCACTCTTTGCTTGCTTGAACATAAAGCTTAGCTATTTCGGATTTACTTTTCCAATCCCCGAGCGCCCATCTAGCAATACCCTCATAATCATAAACTAAAGTTATTTTAATTTGATTAAGATGGGCCCACTTCATTGCTTCCAGAGAAGCTCTGAGCTCACCATCAATATTTCGACTAAGCGCATCACCTTTAGTGACACCATAATCTTCAAAGATAACCTTCTCGTCTTTTAAAACAACAATACCCCAACCAGATCTTGTTGATTTGCTCGGCTGATATGATCCATCTACATAGATACGAAAGCCTTCAGTTAAAGCCTCGGCCGCGTCATCTAACCAAGCTTGAGCTTCTGCTTGAGAACTAAAACCTTTAAATTGAGCACCTGAAACGCCTTGAACCATTAATTTGCATTCATCCCAAGTAGAATAAATGTTTTTTGTCGATTGCGATTTAACCGCATAAAATTTCTTTTTTGCCATAGAAACAACTTAGAAAATTGATTCCACATCAGAGAATTTGTAGATTGATGTTTAGGAGAACATATGCCATTATTTATTTTATTCTTTACCTTTCCACTTGTTGAAACTTGGTTACTATTTCAATTCAGTTCAGAATTTGGTTTTTTCTACACCTTAGTGCTTATATTTTTGACTGCATTTTTTGGAAGTCGACTAGCTAAACAGCAAGGCTTTTCAATTCTAAAACAAATCAAATCTGAGCTAGGACAAGGCATTACCCCCAATGCAACTTTATTAGAAGGTCTTTTGATTTTGGTTTCTGGGATAGTTTTGTTACTACCTGGCCTCATGAGTGATTTTATAGGTATAGCGCTACTTATACCGCCTATCAGAAAAAAGTTTGTTCGATTATTACCCAAAATTTTGAAAAAGTTTGCCAAATTTAAAACAGGCTCGTCGACTGGATCTCCATTTGGAGCGTCCTTTGGGTCCGGGTTTAGCCAAAAGCCTGGACCGGACTTTTCACCACTTCAAGGCAACCAAAAGAAAAAGCCACTAGAAGATGCTGAATTCGAAGTTATTGATGATTAGCCTGTAAGAATTTGAATAAAAATTAGACCAAGAAATTAAGACTCTGCTTCGTTTTACCCCTATTTTACCAAAGGTCAAAGTTGCTGTTTAAAAATAAGGAAATATTATGAACAAAGACAATACTCTTTCCAATGTCCAAAAATATTATGGTACTGACCTCAGTAGTAATGCCGATTTAAAAACGAGTGCTTGCTGTAATATTGAGACATTCCCAAGATATCAAAAAGATGTTCTAGCCAAAATTTTACCCGAGATTACTTCTAAATATTATGGTTGTGGCTCTCCTATACCTCAAGGCATTGATGGTGTCACTATACTTGACTTGGGCTGTGGCACTGGACAAGATGTTTACACTCTAGTAAAACTTGCTCGTGGTACTTCGAAAATTATTGGCGTTGACATGACTCATGAACAGTTAGATGTCGCCAAAGAGTACCAAGAAGCTCAAATGGAGATTTTTGGACTTGACCCAAAGTTAGTAGACTTTAAATTAGGTCAAATTGAGGATTTAAAAAGCTTAGGAATCGAAGACGACTCAATAGATATCGTTGTTTCAAACTGCGTCCTTAACTTGGCTCATGACAAAGAAGAAGTTTTTAAAGAAATCCTTAGAGTTTTAAAACCTGGTGGAGAACTTTATTTTGCTGATGTTTATTCAGATCGTCGTATACCTATGGATTTACAAAAAGACCCTGTATTATATGGTGAATGCCTATCAGGGGCCTTATATGATCAAGATTTTAGACGTCTTCTATTAAGAAATGGAATTAATGACTTTCGTGAAGTGAAGCGTTCTAAAATTGACCTGACCGATCCAGATATTATCAACAAAATTGGACATATCAATTTCACATCTATAACGTATCGTGTTTTTAATATTGAACTTGAAGACAAGTGTGAAGAATACGGCCAGATGGTGAGATACTTAGGTCAACATTCTCACATGCCACATCAGTTTGAATTAGATAATCATCACTTATTTCAAACAATGAAATGGGAAAGCGTTTGTTCTAATACTTATGACATGCTCAAAAAAACTCGTCTCGCTAAATACTTTGAGTTTCAAGGGGATACTTCAATTCACTATGGAATTTTTGGAGGATGTTATGAGGATGATTCAGCTTCGGCTGATAGTGGGAGCTGTTGCTAAAAGGCAAACTTGACTTTTAAAACGAAAAAGGAAACTTATAAATTAAGCTTCCTTTTTTATTTTATCAAATAAGCTGACAGTATTTCTCCCATGTTCCTTGGACCAATACACAGCCTGGTCAGAAAGTTTTTTCAAGTCTTTTTGGTTTTGCTTGAGTTGGGAATATCGCCATCTCAATACTCATTGTCACCTTAACTCACCCTCGCTATTGGGCACAATAACTGCGAACTCTTCACCACCATATCTAGTGATGTAGT
>CAWVXU010000098.1:0-8283 GCA_963934255.1 uncultured Fibrobacterales bacterium | reverse complement strand
TGAAATGGATGCAATGTGGTGTCTTAAGCTAGGTTTTCATGATCCGGCTCTGGAGTCTGATAAAGTACTTTCGCAGCAGATAATCAATGAACTCATATCGCTTATGGTTCAAACACCGGTTGACTACACCATTTTCTTTCGGGAACTTTCATCAATACCCGATGATTTGAGTTCAATCAAAAAGAGCTTTTATGAGACTTCTTCCACGAACGAAACACCTCAGAAGAGTGATCAACAATGGATAGAGTGGTTGGAGAAGTGGAGATCCTTCCTGTTGAAAAATAGAGGAGACAATCAATCCAAAGAAGATATTTCTCACCAAATGAAAATCGTTAATCCCAAGTATATTTTACGGGAGTGGCTTCTCAAACCTGCATATGAAAAAGCAGCCCAGGGGGATTATACGGCCGTCCATGAGTTACAGGAAGTCATGACTCATCCCTATGATGAGCAATCAATGGAAATTGAGAAAAAGTACTATAAATTAAAACCCCCCGAATTCTTTGACCTGGGTGGAGTATCTCACTTGAGTTGTTCTTCTTAACGAGAGTGGTGGGATATATGGTTATTGAAAGATCCATAGAGACTTCATAGATGATGGCAATTAAACATCTAAAACCGAAAGAGGAAGTTGTTACGAAAATACTGTAACGAAATCACTCTTCAAACTTTTAAAACATGAAGAAATCAAAGAGTTCTTTGAATACATAGAATTAGTCTATAATTCAAAAAGGAGACACGGTCAATGTGGACTGGGCTTTTCATTACTGACAACGTTTAGTATATGAAGTGTATCATCCGGACAGGTTGCTATGACTTTGTATCAAGTGTTAGCTTCTGTTTTTTTATACTGTTCTCAAAATAGATTGAATTTTTAAATTACTTTGAGAGTGTTTTATTTATTTGAATCATTCAAGTCTGTAAATTTATTGACAACCAAAAAATGTATGTATTTAAGACCATATAAAAAATAGCTGGTAAAGAAATCCAAAAACTATCTTTTACCTTTATCCTTACGATGACACCAGCTGACATTAGCAATGCTAGACCCAGAGATGAGATCATAAGGAAAAAATAAAATTTCAGACCAACTAATAAACCTATAGCTCCAATAATTTCTAACAAAACCGTTGTTAATCCTAGTTTTTCTAAACCAAACCGCTTAAACTCGTTTTTCATATATGGTGTCTTGAAATATGAAAAAGCGTAGATAAGAAAGGACAAACTTGATATTAAAACAGCTATTGTAATCACAGACATGCTTATTTATTGACTAGAAGAATATGCTATGAAAGCACTCAGAACCAAAAGAACCAGAGATGGTAAATATTTAATAAATGGATCTCTTATTTTGAAATGAAAATATTGAGCACCTATCATAAATATGGCCATAAGAATAGCAGGGATAAGAACTAATGAGGAATACCAAATACCCACAATAAGCAATGTCGATAAAGATATTTTTGTTGCTCCTATAATATTTCGCGATAAATCGCTCAGTCCGAATTGTTTGAACTCTTTTTTGACATTATGAAATCTAAAAGTCCATACATATATAACAGATATTGCAACAAGAATCTGTGGGGTAATTAAGTTTTCCATTTTTCTTTTGTTTCGTTTTTACAGCATATTTAACAGTTTTAAATTTAGTTGATTTAAATTAGAAGCTGTCTTTTTTGATGTGCTGTTTAGTTCAATTCAAGTCAATAATATAACTTATAAATCTTCAATATTGCAAGTATATTGAACAAAATGAACCATAGAGCCTAAAACCAGGCTTGACTTTAGTGTGACCGAGTAATTCTTGGATGAATCTGATATTCGTACCTGACTCTAACAAGTATGGTGCATAGGAATGGCCTAACCAATGTAAGTTCACCGGTGTTTTAATTTTTTGCCTTAAGGCAGGCAGACTTGAGGATTTGAGAGAGGGAAGAAGATGAGTAGGCCAGGCCCTTTTTCTGGCCTTCAAAAAGTCATAATTCTGGATGATAGTAACGATAATACTCGCGGAACTCTTCAATTAAACTCAATGGGATGAGGACCAGTATAATTTCCATGAATCAAGAGGTCTTTAACTCTTTTTAACTCTGAAGTGTCAAATGACACATGGGCTGGGAGCTGGAGCAATTAAATTTGGCGCACTACAAAGTGTTGAAAATAAAGTGATAGGTGATATCATTATTAAAATGGACATAGATGTATCCGGGGATGACTCTGAGGCGAGTGTAATTAACTTTGAGGTACAAAAAGATGGCGGAGTCGATGAAGTTATCAAGTCACAAACAATCAGCTCGACACAGACTAGGTATTACAAGAAGTGGAGACCTAAAGAAGCGGGTAAGTACAAATTAAAAGTACAAGGTTTTAAGGATGGATAGTCTGTCAAATAGATAGTTTTAAGTGTGACTGTCTTAGAGGCAAACTGATGAATTATGAACGTCCAAGTTAAAAGCTTCCTATGTTAAAGAACCCGCCATAAATCAACCAGTGACAGACTAAATGATCTTTACATAGTTTTGTAGCCTCTACTTATTGGGGTTAAAACGATAATAGGTTAACATAAGTCTCAAGTGGGTTGTTACTTTAGCGCTGAGAACACAAAAATCAAAAGGCGTTTAATTAGATGGCAAGCAAAGAAACACTCAATCCTATCCAAAAGTTTATCCAAGCTGAAAGCTTCAGTGGTATTTTGCTGTTCTCAGCCATGATTTTAGCTTTGCTGCTTTCAAACTCAGCAATCAGCACAGAATTTGAAGGAATTTGGCAATACAAATTCGGAATTCAAACTTCTAATTTTAGCCTTGTAAAGCCACTGATTTTATGGATTAACGATGGTTTGATGGCTGTCTTTTTCTTCCTCATTGGACTTGAAATTAAACGAGAGATCTTAGTCGGTGAACTCAACTCTTTCAAAAAGGCATCACTACCCATATTTGCTGCTATAGGTGGGATGATCATCCCACTTTCGGTGTACCTACTTCTTAATCAAAATCCATTGACTGTCAATGGCTGGGGTATCTCGATGGCAACAGATATTGCCTTTACCTTAGCTATACTTACCTTGTTAGGGAAAGGTGCACCACTCAGCCTTAAAATATTCCTGACTGCTTTTGCGATCATAGATGATATTGGTGCAGTGCTTGTGATTGCGCTTTTCTATACAAGTCAGATTGCATGGTCGTTGCTTTTTTATGCCGCACTACTTCTTGTGGTTCTCTATATTCTTACCTTCCTCAAGCTTTATTCGAAGCCTGTGCTTTTTATCTTTGGAATTGCTATCTGGGTACTCTTCTTAAAATCAGGGGTTCATCCCACTATCGCTGGTATTATGTTAGCATTTGCTGTCCCCATAAGGCAAAAAATGAATGAGCATAAGTTCGCTGAAAAAATTAAAGCGAGCATACAAAAACTGACCCACGCGACGAATACCAATCCACTCCCTATGCTTTCTCACGCGCAAATTGAAGAAATTGATCACTTAGAAGAATTAACCACAAAGGTCCAATCCCCACTTCAAAAACTCGAGCATAAACTCCATTATTGGGTTGCCTTTATGATCATGCCAGTCTTTGCTCTATCAAATGCAGGAATTGGATTTTCAAGTGATATGGAAATTGATACCACCTTAGCATTAAATCTTGCACTAGCTCTCTTTATAGGAAAGACAGTTGGAGTCACACTGTTCGCTAGTCTGAGTGTCAAGCTCAAATGGGCTTCCCTCCCAGAAAGCATTACTTGGTTAGATATTGTGGGAGTTGCTGTCTTATCTGGCGTCGGATTTACGATGGCACTTTTTATTGGAAACCTCGCCTTTGCTGGCAATGAAGTCTTTATCAATTCTGCCAAAATCGGAATTATATCGGGCTCACTCATCTCAGGTGTTTTAGGCTTCATCATTCTTAAAGTGTCTATAGTCAAAAAGAAGGCTTTAAAAACTAAATCAGCTTAACTGACTGAGTTCATAGAAAAAGATATTGAGTGCTCAGTGCGCTCGAACTTCTCTATGGCTTGTGTTGTTTAAGATATTAAAGGGCTTGTGATGTTTTAGTATTTTGCAAAATGCTTAACAGGCCTTTTTATAGTTGTACTTATGATATTAGACTATAATATTTAAGCAAAGCGCAAAGTAGCCGACTATTTAGGTATCATTCAATAGTAGATTACTTATGAATTAAAGAGGGATAAAAATGACAGCTAAAAACTTACAACTAGCGACCCTAGGTGGCGGCTGTTTCTGGTGTACTGAAGCAGTATTTCAAGAAATCAAAGGTGTTGAAAAAGTAGTGTCAGGATATTCTGGTGGTGATGTTCCAGGCAAGCCGACCTATCGTGAAATATGTTCTGGATTAACAGGACACGCCGAAGTTATTCAAATCACATTTGATGCAGATGTGGTTTCTTATGAAGATATATTAATTGTGTTTATGACAACTCATAATCCAACCACCTTGAATCAGCAAGGAGCTGACAAAGGCACTCAATATCGTTCTGTTATTTATTATCATAATGATCTTCAAAAAGAAACTACCGGAGCTGTTTTGAAGGAAATCACTCCACAATTCGAAAGCCCTATCGTCACAGAAGTATCTCCCTTAGATGTTTTTTATGAAGCCGAAATTGAACATCAAGATTACTACAGAAGAAATCAAACACAGGGTTATTGTAATTTTGTCATCACTCCCAAAATTACGACCCTTCGTAAGTTACATGCAAGTAAATTAAAAGACGCTTTATAAGCATCGATATGTCAAGACAATGGGGAGATGAAGACGCATCGGGTATTACAATTTAGAGTTGTTCCAATGACAATATTACCAACCTTACTTATTAATCACCCTGACAAGTTGATTCTCTATTTTTACAAAATAGGTACCAGTTGGGAACCTGGTTAGATCAATAACGTCCCCATTCCCTTCAGATACAACATTTCCTAAAATATCACTCAATACCCAGGGACCACTTTTAGAGCTGTACAAATAATCATAAGTAGGGTTGGGATAGAGTTTCAGAGGAGAACTCAATTGATTCTGAAGTGAGGTCGTGCTACATGAATTCACTTCAATACCCGTTTCCCCCCCGGTGCAAATACCACAATCATCTATATAGGCCGAACCTCCAACATCTCCATTACAGTCAGTAATGATGTTTCCCCAAACTATATTGTTATTGATAAACTCCGTTAGGTTTTTAGCCATGGTCTCATGAGTAGCAGCAGCTGGGTGCCAATCTTCACCGTACGGTGTTGTTTGAGGATCCATTTGGAAATAAAAGACATTTGTATCACCGGCCGTATTCACTTCTTCGACCATAGTAGAGACATAGTCCTGAATTCTTGTCCAATGTTGGCCTCCAGTCGGGAAATAATCAGACATCATTACCCCTACTGCAATAATGATGGAAGCATTGGGGTAATACCCACGCAGTGTCGTTATAAAAGTCTTATAAGCATTTGAAAACTCTGTTTGATTTACAGTAAATACTGCATTAGAAGTCTCTGCAGAAAAATCATTGGTACCCAAATTAACAACTACCACATCTGGTACATATCTAGAATGATCCCAAGTGCTGTTTACTTCGTCTGCAAAAGTTCTGCTATATATTTCGGGTAAGACACCGCTTGTAGAACCGTCGTAATTTCTAGTTAGTCCTCTTCCCGAATAAGAAGTACAGAGGTATTGAGCGTCTAAGTTCCGAGCTGTCACTGCTCCCCAGGCTCTGTAGTTGTTTTCATTGACGGCAGTAAATCCAAAGATAGCCGGATCAGAAGAACTTTCGTTGCCGTAACCACTTGTTATAGAATTTCCAATAAACTCTATCTTTCTACTTGGCAATGCATCGGGATTCAAGAGAGATTTACCATTATCAAGAACAAAGCCCTTGAAAGTAACTTTACCAACACTAGTCTCTGTTCTTTTAAATATTTGAATGGTGTGCACGCCATCACTTAAGCCATCTGCGATAGGATAAGTGGTCTGCCCGCTATTCAACTTCAATACAATTGGCTCACCGCCATCTACAATCACATTAAAATAATTGGTGGTAGTGACCCCTCCGGCACCATAATCTTTAAGGTTCACCCCGATAGAGGTCCCCTCGAATTTAGCAGTAATTGAGACCCCTGGATAAGAAAAAGAAGGTTGATCTGCCACTGAAAAATCTATTCGGCCGATATATTGTATATGAGTATCGCTAGGTAATATTAATGTGTTTTCTGTGACTCTACTTTGATTCTGTTCTACACTTATTTCTTTTAACAAGATATCTCCCGCATCTCCTCCTAGATCTAAGGCAACTCTTCCTTCGAGATCGGACACGGTCATGATTCCTTCAATAACGAACTCTTGTGGTTTAGTAGTGAGTGGAATATCCTCAAAAATATAGCTTGTCCAAGGTGAAGAAGCCTTACCTAAAGTAGACTCGTTATTACCCCATCCTCCGCCACCTAGGTCATAGGTCCATTTATGGGAATCTGGTAGCCCTGTGTAATTAAACTCGTCACTCCAAATTTTCGTCCAATTTGCATTTGCATTACAAAAAAGAAAAAGAGGGGCTAACAAAAAGAAAATTGGCATAATAGTTAATCTTATATTCATGAGGTTTACTTCTTTTTTAATCACTCTGCTCCATTGGCAAGAAGCACTTTAATCCATTAAACACCGTATTTGGAGCTTTTTGTACACATAGGAATGTAGTGAAATAACAGGCGTTTTGATTACAAACCCCATAATTCTCGCGCGTCCACATTCACAGGAGTCCAGTGGGCTGTTATTAGGTGCCTGGGAAAGCCTGGTTGATTTATACACTGATAAAGCCAAACAACAGTTTAGTTTTTTGCGTTAACAAAGCTTTTTGGATTTGCAAATACTAACCTCAGGTGATAACAGCAAAAAAAGATACCGTTTTGAGCCTGACTCATGATATAATCTCAGTGGGTATTATTATGGGTTTTGATATGTTTTTTCTAGAAGTGCGGACATGAGCTCTGCCAAAATTTTTCTCAATCCTCACCGTGGCATGGGTCTCTGGCGGTTTAGTGCCCTTCTATTTTTCTTGGGTATTTTTACTCAAACGTTTGCAGCAATCACTATCGGGACTAAAACCCAAGCAAATCAGAACCCTAATGGGAGTAGCCAAACATGGTCACATAACCAAAATACAGGCTCCGATCGAACATTACTCGTTGTTATTACAATGAGTAATTCTGTCAACTTTTCTAGTGTCAAATATGCGGGAGTAGACATGACGCAGGTGAGAAATCAAAACATGGGCACATTGACACAAAGACAAGCTATGTATGTGTTACAGGCCCCCGCTACTGGTGCAAACAACATTGTAGCTACCTATTCTGGCGGCCAATGGAATACCACGAGCCTATTTGCAGTTTCATTTACAGGTGCTGGAGGAGTTGATGTTGACGGTGGAAATGGTCTTAGCGGAACCCCGCACTCTCAATCATTAACTATCTCAGGGAATTCTGTTATATACGCCTCTGGAGTGGGTAACAATGCTCAAAGTAGTTATAGTATTGGAGGTAGTACAAGAAGCCTTGAGTTTCAACATAATACCAATAAACAGGTTGCGGGTGCTTTGAGCGCCACGGGTCTATCCTCTGGGGCAACCAATGTGTCTACCAAAGCTACCTGGGGCGACATCACAAATTCAAGAATCGCAATTCTTGAAGCGACTTCTAGCACAGCTCCTACTGTTACAACCACTGCAGCCTCTTCAATTGCTTTAACCACAGCCTCTAGTGGAGGAAATGTGACATCTGACGGAGGAGCAACAATTACCGCCCGTGGTGCCTGTTGGGCTACATCGACTAATCCGACAACTGCCGACTCAAAAACAACTGATGCCGGCACTACAGGGGCATATTCTTCATCTCTGACTGGGCTTACTGCAAATACGACCTACTATGTTCGAGCTTATGCAACCAATAGTGGTGGTACTTCTTATGGTGACGAAGTAAGTTTTACTACGGATGCTTATGCTGAGGTAACTCTCGATTACCCGCGCCATGCTATGACTCTTGCCGACCTGACCCCGACATTTAATTGGTCGAGCAATGGTGCGGGTACGATTGATAATGTCCTATGGATAGATACGGACACCGATCCCTTTACAGGGGGGGTATCTTACGATGTCAACACGGCAACAACTCATACTCTTACCTCTGGCCTTACTGCAGGGACAATCTACTATTGGGGTGTTGCTGTTACTGATGATAATGGAACGCTTAACTCTGTCGTTCGTCAGTTTACCGTCTCCAACTCCAATACC
>CAWVXU010000097.1:0-8358 GCA_963934255.1 uncultured Fibrobacterales bacterium | reverse complement strand
TCATAGGCTACCTAGGGGTTGCGGTTGATATTTCTGAGGAAGAAGCAACGAGTAAGTGGAATGAAGATTTATTAAATGAGCTCGTTCGATTCAAAGAAGGTCTAGATGAATCTGCATTAGTGGCTATGACTGATCCACAAGGGCGCATTAATTTCGTTAACAAGAAATTCATGGCTGTTTCTGGTTACAATTATGACGAGTTATTCTTTAAGTCGCATTCAGTCATGAAATCAAACAGACACTCGAAAAGCTATTATAAACGTCTATGGAATACAATTAATGCCGGTGAAATATGGCAAGGTGAATTCTGTAATATCACAAAATCTGGCGATGAATTTTGGGTCAATACAGTCATTATCCCCTTTAAAGACATTAACAGAATTACCACGCATTTCTTATCCATTAGCCATGACATCACTAAAGAAAAAAAAGCTACAATCAAGGCTGTTGAAGCCTCCAAAGCAAAGACTGATTTTTTATCTAACATGAGTCATGAAATAAGAACACCAATGAACGGCGTCATAGGTATGACTAACCTGCTATTAGAAACAGATCTAAGTGATAATCAGCTTGATCTTACTAAGACTGTCAAAGATTGTGCAGATAGTCTACTTGAAATCATCAATGACATCCTTGATTTCTCCAAAATACAAGCGAGTAAATTGCGGATTGAATCCACGAGCTTTGACCTATTTAAACTCTGTCAAAATGTTATTAAAATCATCGAATACAAAGCTGAAGAGTTAGACCTCGATGTACAATTTGGTTGGGCTAGAAGCATCCAAACAAATGTTAAAGGTGACCCTACTCGACTTCGCCAAGTTTTAATCAATTTGTTAGGCAACGCTATCAAATTTACACCCAAAGGTGTCATCACTCTGAAAGTATTTCAACTACCCAATAAGAATATCAGGTTTGAAGTAATTGATACAGGTATTGGAATTGCACCTGAAGTACAAGCGAAATTGTTCGATAAATTTACCCAGGCTGAAGCTTCGACTACCAGAAAATTTGGTGGAACAGGTCTTGGCCTTAGTATCAGTAAACAACTCGTTGAATTAATGGGTGGAGAAATTGGAATCATAAGTAAGCTTGATTGTGGCTCAAAATTCTGGTTTGAACTCTTGATGCCAGAAGGAGACCTCCAATCAAAAGATGACTCTGTAGCCAATGCTGATTCAGAAATTAACTGGGCTGCTCTTCGTCTTCTTGTTGTAGAAGATAATATGATAAACCAAAAGGTACTTGAGGGTACATTAAAGAAATTCCATATTATTCCTGTTTTTGCTGAAAATGGCCAAATAGCTATTCAAAAGCTTCTTATGGGTGACTTTGACCTTATCTTAATGGATATGCAGATGCCTGTCATGGATGGTGCGACCGCAACACGGGAAATTCGTAGCAATCCCATTTGGGACCAACTTCCTATTATTGCTATGACAGCCAATGTTATGGATGGTTTTAAGGATTTCTGCCTGTCAATCGGTATGAATGATTTTGTATCCAAACCTTATACTCGTGATAAAATCAAAAAATGCATCCAGCTATGGTTTGATAATAAACCTATCTAGCTCATGCTTCAAGATAGGTATATCTCATTCTGTTTACTTACAATGCAGTAGATAGCTTTCTATAAACAAATCTCTTTGGA
This sequence comes from uncultured Fibrobacterales bacterium, assembly GCA_963934255.1. Lineage (GTDB taxonomy): Bacteria > Fibrobacterota > Fibrobacteria > Fibrobacterales > CAWVXU01 > CAWVXU01. The sequence continues at coordinate 6,707 of CAWVXU010000097.1, read as the reverse complement.
ATTTTAATTGATCTGCTAGTGGCATCACTCGAATGCCTTCTTCCCATGCCTCTTTGGCAATAGACTGGCAAAGTTTTAATTTATCTTTTGCTAAAACCATACTCATTTCTAGAGACCATTCACTTATCTTTAATTTAAAGAACTCGGCCTTCATATCAGGAGGCCCAAGTATATCTCCCACTCCAGCTAAAGTATAAAGTGGCATCTCACTCACAGCAGTATAAATGTCTTCGACTTGAGTTGTTCTTCTATATTCCATTGAACTTAGTTGAAACTTATTAGCCATATCTTGATCACCTAGATCTATAAAATATTGCTTCATACTAGCACTATCAGGTCGCGAACAAAATCCTTTGTCTAGTCGCCAAAAACCTTTTTCGCCTAGTCTTTCCATATCATGTAATTTATAACCTGAATCAAGTACAGAGCGAGTAAGGTTGACTTTCAATTTTTCAAGACGATTTAATGTGTTCCATTCTTTTTCAACCAAGAACCAAGGGCCTGCAGAAAAACCCATTCCATGGAGGCTCAAATGGAAATTTATTTTTGAGCTCGAAGAGTCTTGAACCACTTTTTTTTCCCAAAATTGACTAAGCTCCCAGGGTTCTTTTCTAATATTATTTTCATTCTTTAAACTAAATCCAAATTCTATATCTTGACCAGGTAACTCACGCACTCTTTCTTGCAAATAAATACTCAGTGGTGATAATGATTCCCAAGAATCTTTAAATGAATCTTCATTCATCAGCTGATGATTACAATACTCAGACCACCAAACTCTGTTTTTCAGGGCCCCCAAAGGATTGATATGAGGCGCAAGGCATAGATGGATCTCATGAATATCATTTAACAGAAAATCATCTTGCCATGCCTCAACTTGCTTGTCAATAAAAGATTCTGGAATGGATTGGCACAGCCAAAACTTCAAGTCTAACATAAGATCAATAAACTCATCTGAGTTAAGCTGAGGATTTGCAACTGTGAGCTTCTCATTAATATGGAAAACTGAAACTTGTAATCTTTGCTTAGTACATAGCTTTGCGTTATTTTGAGATAAGGCTCTAAGTAAACAGTATAAATTTAAAGGGCCAACAGGCTCGTCTGCATGGGCCCCAGCCATTAATGTAATCATCGATTTCTCCAAACTAAGACAACCATAATGGAAGGAAGTAAAGTCGAATGTCTAAGATGGAAGGACTTGGGTATAAGACTTAAACAGAAGCAAATAGAATAGAGCATAATGTATAAACCATTTATTAATAATAGTTAAAACTTAGAAAAAACCCTTCTACTAGAGCTTACTTAGATCAAAAATGAATATCAAAAAAAGAGTTTAAGGTACCAGAATTACATCAATATTTTGATGAAATAGGTAGCTTTAACCTTATGCAATAATAAACGCGAGCACATTATGTTCCTTCCAAATTTAAATATGTCAAACCAACAGAGCAGTCGTAATAACAGCGGTAGATATTTAATCTTTTCGTTATTGTGTCTGTTGATTTTATTGCAAGTATTTGTTGCCTGCGGTGATGATAAAACAGCCTCACCGGCACCAAAGACGGTCGCTCCTCAAAACAACGCATCTACTGAGGTCGGAAACCAATTTCAAGATTTCTTAATAGCTAAATCCATCAATGGCACTGCTCAATTCCAAAAGGGTGTTCAAAAGAAATGGAACGAATTAAAAGTAGGTCAAAAATTAAAATCTGGTTTTCTTGTTAAAACAAACAAAGACACCAAACTCACTATGAAACTCCCTGATGCTTCTACAATTACTTTACTTGGCGGATCACTTGCTTCTATAGAAGATATTATGTTTGCTAAATCAAAACGCAAAACCGAAATTTACCTAGCATCTGGTGATCTACTCTTTAATGTAAAGAAATTAGCAAATGTTAAGACACAGATTCAATTTAACACTCCAACAGCTACTGCTGCAATTCGGGGAACCAAAGGCGGGATTTCTACTAATGGTAAATCATCTGTGGCTTATTTGGAAAATGGCAAGCTCGAAGTAAATGATCATGAATCAAAATCAAAGAGTAAAATTACCGGATTGCAATACCTTTACCAAACCTCAAAAGGGTTTGTCACCTCTCAAGCTAAAGACAAAAATGAACTCAGTCGATCGTTTGATTCGAAGAAATCATGGATGAACGCGCTTAAGTCTCCTGTCATCAAGAAACTTTATTCTCCAGCCAAAGCACAGAAATTTTTCAAGCAAGAGCTTGAAAAGAAACTCGGCAAGAACCTAAGCTCGCTTCTTCAGTCAGGCACTAGCCAAAAGAGCTTCAAAAAAGAAGCGACTAAACAGCTCAAACAACAAGGGAAAAATAAATTCAACCAGTCTGTATCCCCTAGAATTAAAAAGGGTAAGAATCGAATCAGAAATAAAGTGAATAAAAAAGTGAATAAGAGTCGGAAAGAGGCTAGTGATCAATTCAATAAATCAACATCAGACTTATTGAATAAACTCTAGGTCCATCCTGTACATCAATGATTATCCCGATACTCTTCAAGTAAAATCTAGTGCCAAACACGGCCTAGGCGTATTTACCTTGGTGTGCTTTAAGCAAGGGAGTCTGATTGCTAAATTTAATGGTATTGAAACATCTCAAGATGGAAATCACGTACTTTGGGTCGAAGATAAGATTACCAAAGAGGTTCAAGCCCACTTAGGCACCGGAATGCTTAAATACCTAAATCATTCGAATGTTCCCAATTGTGAATTCAATGGGTTAGAGCTATTTGCCCTTAAAGATATATTAGTAAGTGATGAGCTTTGTTTTCATTATGGCGAAGACTGGGTAGATATCCCCTAAGACACTCAATCTCTAATGAAAATTATGCAACAAGATTGAGCATTGAGTTCATATTGGCTTCAAAACTTGAATAACTTTGTGATGCGTTTTTATACGGATTCGAATTTGAAACAGCTGAAGCAGTGCCTTCGATCTGTATTTTCTCTAAATCCTCGGATATTTTTTGTTCATTTTCATCACTTAACTCTTCACGAGCTTGAGATTCCATGCTTTGGGCTTGAGATTGAACACTTTTGTCTTTTGATGATGGCTCATCAGGCGCACTAGCTGCTCTTTGTAATGTTTGAGCCTTTTGGATTGTCGCTTGAGGATCGCCATTAATAGGGCTCATATCAATATCTACGGACCCAGAAGTTGCATAACGCTGTTGATCAGGACCCGTAGTGTATTCTAGTGAGATTCCACGACTATATGCTCCCGCAGCTGAGGCATGAGCTTGTTCATGGACTCTAACTTCTTGGTCGCGTTCTTTGAGGCTTTCTACTTCTGCTGCTTCATCCTCACTAAGCTCGAAATCAGATTTCTTAATTGCAGATTGAGCTTCTTTGCTATGAGCTTTCGCTTCTTGAACCTTTGCTGGATTTGCAGAGTTTGTTTCTGAAGCCGCTAGTGCAGAGCGAAGTGCTTTTGATGGTTCAAATGAATCACCGTCGCGGCTTTGTTGAATATGCTTGGACTTAGCAGGAGAGACTGGTTGAGACTGAGGCTCTACTTTTTGAATATTACCTGCAAGATTTGATTCACTAAGTGAATCAATCATCGCACGATATTGTGCGCCAGGTGATTGTAAAAGCATGCTTGAGATCAAAAATAAACCCTCCTGTTTATCTCATCGGCAAATAAAACAAAGACTTGAATGGAATATCCACACAAGTCTTTGTTTTTTAAATCTTTTTTGAGTTAATTTAGTTTTTTGATACTAAAATCCATCTTCATCTAATTTAGTCTTCTCTGTCCCTTTTAGGGTTGCAGGCGCATCGCCTTCTGCATCAGGACACCCATCAGAATCATTGATACCGTTAAGAATCTCTGGTTTGTCAGGACATTTATCGGCAGCATCAGGGATGCCGTCGTTATCATTATCAAGCTCTGGACAACCATCTGCATCTTGGAAGCCATCAATATCTTCAGCTTTTAATGGACATTTGTCATAGTTATCAGTGATGCCGTCGCTATCATTATCAAGTTCTGGACAACCATCTTCGTCTTCATAGCCATCAATATCTTCAGCTTGCATCGGACATTTATCTTCAGTATCATTTACTTTATCGCGATCATTATCTAGATCAATACAACCATCTTCGTCTTCAAAATCATCTTTATCTTCAGGTTCCATTGGACATTTGTCGTTTATATCATTGATCCCATCAAGATCATTGTCGATTTCTGGACATCCATCTTCATCTTCAAAGTTATCTAGATCTTCTTTATCAAGAGGACAACGATCACTCTTATCTTTCACGCCATCACCATCAGTGTCTTTTTCTTGAAGTGAAATCCCCAAAGAAAGTCCTGCAAAAAGTGAGAAATTCGGATAGCGACTATATGAGTAACTATTAGCTGCCTCATCATCTTTTTGTCTGTAATTAGTGTAATAATCTGAACGCTCGTTATTGTTAGTAACACGAGACACCCCTGCTTGAATTGTGAAGTTTTTTTGAGGAACAGCGAGTTCAAGCCCTACTTTATTAAATATAGGGTAGTCAAGAATGGGGATATGTTTATTAGTATGACCCACATTGACTTGAGTCTCAGCCGAGTAGAATAGCGCAAGCTGGTCAACTATCCAAAACTCTAATCCGCCACCAGCCATAAACATATTGGCATGATATGAATCAGAAAGTGCTAAACCAAAATTCAAATGCATACGAGCAGGTATCATACCTTCAACGTCTTTAAAGTTAGCTGTCATAAGAAGTCTCATCAGAGTCACCACTGAAGTCGTAGTGTATGCAGATTGGCCTTTACCAGGTGAAGAAGTTCCACTAAGATGGCTTGTAACAGCATCTTTGGTAGGATCCAACAAATTTGGCTCTCCATTAACTTCTGCAGCATTCATAACAGATGTGGCTTGACGAACATAGCCACCATCAGACTGCACATCACCTGTCGGAAAATCAAACTGTAATAGGTAGGATAATTCAAAAGCCGGATTATGCATATAAGGTGGGTAATTTAACTTAAATGATGCTCGTATATCTCCAAGCCCCGCATATGTAGTGCCATCTTGAGAGTCTTGATAATATGGGAAAGTCAAAGACGTTTCTAAGAAAGGAGTCAACCCGTAAGCAATTGAAGCACGAAGATCAAGACGTGACGCCTCGCCAATATCAATGGGACCATTTATAGTTCCAAGAGGGCAGACATACCCATCTTTATAAATGTTTTTCAATCCAGAGAGAAAAGGATCCTCATCAACCTCTGTGACTCGATCATACCCACAAAAGTCTTTTGAAGACTCATCCACATGAGAAAACTTGGTTAATCCAATATCTGTACCTGTCGCATAATCAAATCCAGTGGAGAACTCAATCATTTTATGTGCCAGAGGCACAGCTGATTGAATCGAGCCCGTACCTGCTGCACCATTACTTAGGGCAATATTAGCAGATGCGATAGAAACGCCTAAGACGCCAAGTGTAATTAAAGCTTTATTAATAAATTTCATGGTTTTGTCCTTTGAAACTTTAGGATATCAAGATAGCTAACTTCACGGCTTTGTTTCAAGGATATATAAAGCTAAATTGCACAAGAATTCGAAAATGGAGTCCATTTCATGAAAGTTAGCCAACTTTTCGCCCAAACTTTACGCGAAACACCAAATGATGCTACCCTACCTAGTCATCAACTTTTATTAAGAGGGGGCTATATTAAGCCACTTTCAACCGGTATATATTCAATTTTCCCGCTCGGCAAACGAGTTTTACGGAAAATTGAAGGCATTATCCGAGAAGAAATGGATAAAATTGACGGACAAGAACTTGAGCTTCCGCTCATCCAACCCTCTGAAATATGGAAAGAATCTGGTCGCTACGATGTGATTGGTTCTGAACTCCTTCGCTTTCAAGATCGTAATGATCACGATATGGTACTAGCCATGACTCATGAAGAAGCAGTCACTGATTTGGTTCGCTCTTGTGTAAATAGTTATAAGCAACTTCCTTTTATGACTTACCAATTTCAAACTAAATACCGTGATGAGGCACGCGCTCGTGGTGGACTCATTCGTGTTCGTGAATTTGTAATGAAAGACGCTTATTCTTTTCATGCTGATGAAACAGACCTTGAAGAGTATTATCAAAAAGCATATGTGGCTTATGAAAAGATATTTAATCGTGCGGGTATAAAACCAATTATCGTCCAATCTGATACTGGAATCATGGGCGGTAAAGTTGCCCATGAATACATGCTAGAAACTCCTCATGGCGAGGATTATTTAATCATTTGTCGTGAGTGTGGCTATCAAGCCAACGCAGAAATTGCTGACTTTAAACGTGAAGATTTAACTTCCGATTTAAAAACTCTTGAAAAAGTTTCAACACCTCATGTCACCTCAATTGAGGATGTTTCAGCTTTTTTAAATCTCAAAACAAAAGACACGATGAAGTCTGTTTTTTATCGTGACATCGACAAAAAATTATTTTGCGTCTTAGTTCGTGGAGACTTAGAAGTTTCAGAAATCAAACTCAAAAATTATCTTAAAATAAATGAGCTCTTTGTAGCTGAGCCTGAACTTATTGAAGCTCAGGGCTTTGTGGTTGGATTTACTGGACCAGTTTCGATAGCTCAAAAATCTACTGTGCGCATCATCGTAGACACATCTATACAAAGCGCTTCCAATTTGGTCTCTGGGGCAAATGAAAATAACTTCCACTATATAAA
>CAWVXU010000096.1:0-8589 GCA_963934255.1 uncultured Fibrobacterales bacterium | reverse complement strand
TATTCATTGACTCAGACGGTAACTTTCTCCCATTTGGTTGGGAATTTGATACTAAGGACCAAATCCTAACAACTCTGTATCGCAAAATCTACTATATCCGCTGGGATCAACCAGGTGCACCTTTCTATGCAAGAGCCGGAGCTCTTGAAGGTATCACTTTAGATGCGGCAGGACTTGTTACTAATAATTGGGGTAATGTTGCTAATTATCCAAAACAAAAACTAATCGGTATTCATACACAAATTAATGAAAGCTTTACTCCGTTTGCAATTTCTTTAGATGTGGCAACTAACTCAGTTCAAGATTGGCATCAAGGCGGGGGAGTTTTAGCGCTTAAAGGTGGATTTGCTCCTATTGCATCTCTCCCCATCCCAATACTCAATGGTTTGAGATTATCAGCTACTTCAGTAACAGACTTTAATCAAAAAGCAGCAATCGCAGATAGAGATGAAGATAAATGTCCTGATGACTTAGATTATGACCCGAAGAATAGCGGGATCTGTAGTGACCCCAATGTCAATTTAGCCGACATGCGAAACCTGAGTTCAGATGAATTAGTTGAATTACGCGATAATGAAATTGGCAAATTAGACGAACGTAATAATCAAATCAAAAGTGATTTCAGAAGCACTGAAAAATTCACAATCATGGCTATTGATGCTTTACTTCCTATCTGGAATGAAGAATTCTCATCATTGAGATTCTTTTCAGAAGCTGCCAAACCTATTACACAAGATGAAGTCAAAACAACAGAGCAAAAGCGTGTAGCTCAAGAAAAAAAAGAAGCTGGACTTGATGGTCTAAATGAATCATGGGCATTGGTTCCATTTGGTTTAGGTGGTCATTTATCTATACTCGAATGGGGATTCCAGTATCGCATACTTAATGGTGGATTTAGCCCAGGTCATTTTGATGCAGCATATGAACTTCAACGTATGAATTTTGTTGATGGCGAATATCGTTCTAAAAAAGATATGTATTGGGAAGAAAATCTAGGTTTCCGCAAAGGTTATTATGGAACACTGGGCGCAAACTTATTTGATATCGTTCGAGCAGATGCAAGTTACGCTCATTTAGTATCTGAGAAAAAAGAACAAGGTAAAACAATTCCAGATGATAGATCATTTTCAGCTCAAGCAGGCCTTGGTTCAATGATCCTAGAATACGTTCCTAAAGTTTCTAAAGCTCAAGTTTTCCTTGCTAAAACAAAAATCGGTCAAGATTTTTGGAAAGGCGTACAAAAAAATTCTGCTGGAACTCTTGTACCAGTAATGCGCAGTGACAGCTTCTTCCAAATCCATGAGTTTACTACTTGGGGATTCACCATTGGATCTGAACTCGGCGGTGGACTTGAATTACATATTACTCGCTCAACTACATTTGAACGTGAATATAAAGATGGAAATAGAACTAGTAAGCTAATACCAAATGATAATTTCTTTGCCGAGACTGTTTTGAAATTCTAAATAAAGACCATAGAACAATTTATCAAAAAAAGGTGAGCTCCTCTTAGAGCTCACCTTTTTTGTTTTATTTCTTCAATAGTATGAATATCAATCTTTTATAATAAACTGAACTTCGACCTCTACCGGTGAGTTAAGTGGCAATACTATTGCGCCAACCGCTGCTCGTACATGCTGACCTGCTTCATCAAAGATTGCTTCGGCCATCAGTGATGCTCCATTAATTACTTGTGCTTGTTTGCTAAAAAGATGACTAGAAGTTACCCATCCACCAATACGAAGCACACCAATGATTTGATCAATATCCACTACAGAAGTTGCTGCCGATAGTGCATTAAGGAAACATCGCTTGGCAAGTTCTTGCCCATCAACAATGCTCAAAGGAGCTCCCTCTAGGTCACTAATGGGACCAGTTGCCATCAAGTCACCGTTAAGAAAAGGAAGCTGGCCTGAAACATAAACTAGGCTCCCATGCCTCTTAGCTGGAACATATGATGCTACAGCTTGAGGAGCTTCAGGAAGCAGAATTTTAAGTTCAATTAATTTATCGCTCAACTTCATGAGATTTCCTTTATAATTTTAATGTTATTTCTTTTTACTGTAATCAGCCATTTTATCCAGAACATCTTGAAGCTCAATAGGAATGTCGGCATGTGTCTTTGCTTCGCCCCAACTTAATTTCGCCGAATGCAGAAACATTCTTTTTAAGCCAAAAAGCTTTTTAAAATGACGATTTGTTTCGAAGTTTCCATAGCGATCATCACCTAACAATGGATGCCCCAAATGTTCAAAATGTGTACGAATCTGGTGCATACGCCCCGTCCCCAAATCAACCTCAACTAAGGTACAAGCTTCATCTGTATTTTTAGGGCTATAGCGTTTAAGAACTTTATACCGTGTCAGTGAAAATTGCCCACCACCAGATGTGACTTTAATTTTAGCGCCACCACTCTTACTATCTGAACGCTCAAGTTGAAGTTTAATTTCACCTTTATTTTCTTCGACGTGCCCTTTAACTAAAGCCACATACTTTTTGATAATATTACGATCACGAAATAGAGCACTCCAAATTTTTAACGAGCCACCTCGAAGCGCAACAACAATCAGACCACTCGTACCTTTATCTAGTCGGTGAACCAATTGTGGTTTAAACCTTTGGTCATCAGAAATGGCCATAATCTTCCAAATTTGCTCAATCAATGTTTGACCATCAGCTTGACCACTGCCAGGATGTACCGCTATCCCCGCTTTTTTATTGATGATAATGACATCATCATCCTCATAAGTGATGTCAATCTCTGAGCTCTTTCTTAGAGAAATAAGTCCACCCCAATTGTCCTTAGCGGCAAACTTTTGGGCTTCCACTTTTTTCTCATGCGCCATTGATTCAATATTTTCATATATCTCAATAGTGTCACCAGGGCCAACATGCTCTTCTGGTTTGGCTCTGACACCATTGACTCTAATTTTCTTTTTGCGAATCATTTTAAATATTTGGCCCATAGATATATCTTCAAACTCACGTCGAAGGTATCTATCTAAACGTTGATCTGCTTCTAGATCACTTACTTTAATTTCAATCAATTTGAACCCTTGGGTTTAAAGTTTTTATTCCAAGGATTCGACCCTGTAGGAGCTTGACCTGGTATTTCGTTTTGAATATCTGAGTTAAAATCAGTCGTAAAATTTGATTTAATATTTGATTTATTACCAAGTTTATCAATTTTTTTCTTTAATGCCGCTTTGATTTCAGATTGCTTGATTTCAGCATCAGTTAAAGTGATAGGTTTTTTCACTGCAGGTTTGAATCTAGAATTTTGGACTTTCGTGTTTTCAACTTTCGTCGTGTCGACTTTTATCGCTTCGCTTTTGGTTGCGTCGACGTTCCTTGTTTCAACTTTTGTAGCTTTAACTTCTGCAGGTTTAAATTCCCTAGGTTTCACTACTATCGGTTTTTCAATTTCACCAAAAGGTAATACCTTAGATGCAAAATGTAACCCGTCAGCTGCACTCGAAATAATACCACCAGCAAATCCACCACCCTCACCTAGAGGATAGACACCTTTTAAGTTCACAGACTCAAAAGTATTCTCATCACGAAGAATTCTCAATGGTGACGATGTCCGAGTCTCAGGAGCAACTAACAAACCTTGTTCGATAAACCCTGGTATTTTTTTATCAAAATATTCCATGGACTTTTTGATTGCCTTAGTAACTGATCTGGGATAGAAACTGCTCAGTTCACAGGCTTTTAAACCCGTTGGATAAGAACTTTTTGGAAGCTCTTGATCTAAAATGCCCTTCATAAAACTTGAGGCTCTTTGAGCCGGAGCTACATAACCTCCCCCTCCAAGTTCATAAGCATGACGCTCAATTGACCGTTGAAATTCCATACCTTCAAGAGGGTTGTTAAAATCATTAAACTCAATAGGAACTACAATCCCCGCATTAGAAAATGGACTATTTCGACGAGAGTAACTCATACCATTGGTTGCAAGCTCACCATCTGCACCGGCACATGGAATGAGAACTCCACCGGGGCACATACAAAACGAATAAGCTCCAGCTTGTCCGTTTTTCTCAGGTGCATGTAGGCTGTATTCTGCAGTACCTGTATATTGTAACGCATCATCTTCACCAATTTGGCAATCATTAATTAAAGATTGAGGATGCTCAATTCTAAAGCCAACAGCATAGCCCTTAGGCTCCATCGCCATTTTATGTGAGTGAAGCATCCGATAAAGAGGTCGACAAGAGTGACCTACTGCTAGCATTAAATTTTGACAAGGCTCCCAATTTCCATCAACAAGAATCGAATCAATTAAGCCTTCAGAATTGAAGCGTAGATCCTCAAATTTGCTATTAAACCTAAACGTAGCACCAGCTTCAATCACCAAGTCACGTAATTTTTTGACAATAAACTGTAACTGATCTGTCCCGATATGAGGACGTGAAAGCCAAGTAATATCTTCAGGTGCACCACCTTCAACCCAATCAATCAAAACTTGTTCGGTAAAAGGAGTGCGAGTTCTACAGGTTAATTTGCCATCGGAAAATGCACCAGCTCCGCCCTCACCAAAAAGGATATTTGAACTCTCATTAAGTTTACCCTGTTTGAGGAAATGACGGATATCTTTAAAACGGCTCTCCACAGGAGCTCCCATTTCAATCACTTCAACTTCATAACCCTTTCGAGCCAAATGAAGTGCAGCACTCATCCCACAAGGGCCTGCACCTATAATGTGAATCTTTTTAGTGAGAGCCATAAAAGCTGGAGGCATTTTATCAAAAGGAGTTTCTTCAATATCCCATGGTAAGACAAGCGATAAAGCTTTTCCTTTTAGGTCAACTTCAGTGGTAAAACCCACATTAAAAACCCACTGAATCTTGCGCTGTTTACGAGAATCGAGTGACTGACGAAGAGGCTTAACCTCTATCATCATCTTGGGGGGGATGCTTAACGCCCTTGAAAGATATTTTTGAAGTTGATCCACTTTGTCAAGCGGGACTTGAAGCTGATTATATTGGTATGCTGGCATAAGGGCAAAGATAGAAAAACTCCACCACTATATTGAGATAACAGATATCTATGCACTTAAGTCTATTAAGTGCATATTCTGTTAATAAAATTTGATTCTTAGTCTATTCGGAAAACAAAAGTTCCATCATCTGTGAGGCTAAAACGTCAGAAAGACCGTCGACTCCTTGTTCACCAGTGTAGAAACCTTCGGCTAATTTTCGACTAACTTCTGCAACGCGTTCTGCTCGAAATTCAGTACCTTCACCCGGTTTACCTGGGAAATGCTTACGCTTGCCCATATTAATCCATCCCTGTTAATAATCCATCATCCTTGATACTTATTAAATCGGATTAATTAAAAATTTTCTTGAGTCTTATTTATTCAAAAACTAAGAAAATCGAAAATAATTAAAAAAAAGAATTCAAGTATGAAAGTCAAAGAAAATGATACTAAACAGTCCCTTAGACGTGATGGTACGGGTGATTCTTTTGAATACACAGAGCCCTGTAAACCTGTTCACACAATATTATTCTGGCATGATCATGAGTCAAGGTTAAGGGAGTAAGGGACCATACAAAATGAGCCAGGGACTTTAAATCAGGATGAATACCATAGGATGATCCTACCAAGAAATTGACAACACTTAAGCCATTTTCAGACCATTTCACCATTTTCTCAGATATGCCTAAAGACGACAAAACGGTACCTTCTTCAGCCATAACAATAAGCGGTATTTCAGGATACTTCCCTAAATATTGCTTCATTTCTTCACGCAACCCAACTAAAGAATCTTTACTCTTAGATGGCTTTAATTCAATAACAGAAAGAGACGTCCAAGCCTTAATTCGTTTAATATACTTCAATTCTTCCTGGGCAGCAAATTGGCTTGCTTTTCCAAAGTAGATTAGATTAATTCTCAAATTATTGACCCGTGGTGAGGCGATGAACTAGGAAAGAGGGGAACTTAAGCTCGACCATCTTGTTTTGAGTTGATACGAAGTCATAATTAATACGGATAAGCTCAAACTCTTGAGTTTCAGAATTATAAATACAGGCGGATGTTTGAGGATTCTTGTCTCGGGGTTGCCCAACAGAGCCCACATTTATCAGAATCTTTTGTCCTTCTTTAAGCTGAAAATAATTCTTATCCAAAACACTGTAAGATTCATTAGACTCTTTAACCACAAAACCAGGGCAATGGGTATGTCCAATAAAACAAATATCATCTGGGCAAAAATCAAGAGCTTCGACTGAATCGTCTAAACTATTGACATAGAACCAATCCGAGGGTGATTTGGGGGAGGCATGAACAAAATAAACACCATTATCACGAATCAAATAGGGTCGTTCTTTTAAATATTCAATGGACGAATCATTCAGTACTTCCTGAGTCCAATGAATAACATACTGAGCAAGTGGATTAAAATGTTCATGGGCTTCACGTTGAAGTGCAACATTATCGTGATTACCCAATATACAAATATCACATTTATCCTTAATCATTTGAACAACTTCATTGGGATTGGGGCCATAACCCACAATATCACCCAGACAGACAAATTTCTCTACTTGACGTTCAGTCAATTCTTGATAAATAGCATCTAAAGCTTCAACATTGGCATGTACATCACTAAACACTCCATAAATCATTATTTACCTGCCTTAGCAATTTTGACTGCATTGAAAAAGCCATCCATACCTTCAGCTATTATATCAAAACATGTTTCAAAACCTTGCGGACCACCATAATATGGGTCAGGTACATCTTGGAGGCATGACTTACTATAATCCAACAAACGAACAACATTTGCTGTTGATCCGATTGGCTTTAGATGGTTTAAATCGTCAAAATTACTCGTATCCATAGCGACAATATACTCAAACTTTTCAAAATCCAATAAACTAACTTGCCTGGATTGTTGATTAGAAATATCAACACCTTTGACTTTTGAAACCTTACGCATCGTTAAATGCGGAGGTTCGTCAATATGAAAACCAGATGTACCTGCGGATTCAATCAATGAAAACAAATCATCCTGCCTATTATAAAGATGGGCCAAGCCCTCAGCCACAGGTGACCTACAAATATTACCAAGACAAACAAATAGAACTGATGACATATAAGCCTCCTTTAATCAAATATAACAAAAAGGAACTCAAGTGTTATTGCAAGTAGCCTAACCTCTTTCTACCTTTATACTTGATGTCAAAAGTCGATTTAAATCAAAAGGTTACTCTCTATTATACTCTTAGAAACTCTGAGGGGAAAATACTAGAAGAAATACCTACTAATGAGGCCATAACATACGTTCATGGTTATAATCAGATTTTCCCTAATTTGGAAAAAGGACTTCAAGGTCTTTCACCTGGTGATGTCATTCATTTAGAATTTAGCTCCAATGAAGCTTTTGGTGAGTATGACGAAACCAAGATTTCACTCGTTGATCGCAAAGAATTTTCATCAATAAATAATTTAGCTGTTGGGATGGAAATTACTGCTCTTGAGGACAACGAAGACTTTCAAGAGAAAGATTCATCCATTACTCGAGATCATTTTTGGACACCTCAGGATCCATCAGATTTATTTAATGATGAAGATGACGAACAAGAAGAAACAGAGTCTGAATTAGTTGAAGAAATCTATGTCGTTAAAGAAATAAGTGACCTAGTGGTTGTTCTTGATGCCAACCACCCATATTCTGGAATGGATGTTATTTTCGATGTTACCATCGTTAGAGTCGAGCCAGCTAGTGTAGAAGAAATTGAAAAATTATATCCTGAACGAAACTCAGATGACGATTTATTGTTTTAACAAACAATCAAGAGAACAAGAACACAAGGATTAAAATGGATTTAATGAATCTTAAGAAACAAGCTGGTGTAGCGGCTACTGAAACTGTTGAACAAGGTATGGTCATAGGACTTGGCACAGGCTCAACTGCTTATTTTGCCATTGAAAAGATTGCTGACCGCATTAAGACTGAAGGCCTCAATATTCGCGCTGTTTCTACTAGTTTTTCAACGTCCCTTTTATGCAATCAATGGGGGATTCCTCTATTAGATATTTCAACCGTTGGACATATTGATTTAGCGATTGATGGAGCTGACGAAATTGATGACGCACGTAATGTTATCAAAGGTCGGGGCGCTGCACATACACTTGAAAAAATCGTCGCAGGTATGGCTGATAATTTTATTATCGTAGCCGATCAATCTAAAAAAGTTCCTCAACTAGGTACCTCAATGCCAGTGCCTGTTGAAGTATTACCAAGTGCTTTACAGTCAGCGATCCATAAAATGGAAGGCTTAGGAGCCAACAAAGTTCAACTACGTCTTGCTGATAAATCAAAAGATGGCCCTGTTATCTCTGATAACGGTAATTTCATCGTTGATGCCTGGTACCAAAATATAGATAGTGCGAGTGAGCTTGAAAAAGAACTTAACTTCATCCCAGGTGTATTAGATAACGGAATTTTCGCTGGCTATGCTACTGAGATTATTTTGGCCACAGATCAAGGTCTTCAACGCTTTTAGGTTAATAGGATAGATTCAATAAGTATTACATACACATCCTTACTTTATATCAAAACTTTCGTAAATCGGAA
>CAWVXU010000095.1:0-8838 GCA_963934255.1 uncultured Fibrobacterales bacterium | reverse complement strand
CAGGTGATACTTCTTTTGCTGTAATAAATAGATTGCCCTTTTGTTTTGGCTCTATATCTAGGCCAGGCAGACCGATACCTCTAGTGTATGTTATTCTCACTGCAGCTTGATTAAGATTGTTTTTTGCGCATAGTGTTAATATAATTTCCCTGAACTCTCTTTCATCTAAGGGAACAAGTAATTTGAGCTTTTTACAGGCAATCTCAAATCGGTCAAAATGTTGATGAAAGAATTCTGGAATTCCATTTTCTGCTAGTACTGTCTCAAATACCCCATCGCCGATGACTACGCCACGATCGAATATGCTTATTTTTGCATCTTCCTCTGGTAAATATTCACCTTCTATCCATGCATATTTCATATTTATCAAAACCTTTATCTAAAAGCTCATTTGTATATATTTGCAAACTACTTAATATCCCCTAATCTTTGGGGGCAGTTTCACTTTTCACTTGTTCATTCTGGAGCATTGTTTTTGTCTTGATTTCAATTAAAGTCTGGCGATACGCGTCTTCTTTGATTTTCCTAGGCTTATCACCAGTTATTGCTTCAAAAGTCTCTAAACTTATCTTACGTGTCGTATAAAAGTTTTCATAAATAATCCTTCTGCGTTGTGACAACAAGACGGAACCTTTAGTTAAAGGGTGGTATTTCACCGGGTTTGCTAAGATACTTGCTAATTGAACTGATTGTTTGAAGCTGATGTTTTTACAAGACTTTTTAAAGTAATGCTGCGACGCTGCTTGGCAACCAAAAATATTTTTACCCCATTGAGCGTAATTAAGATAAAGCTCTAAGATTCGTTCCTTGCCTAAATATTTTTCCATAAGCAAGGTGTAAACCGCTTCTTTGGCCTTTCTTACCATTGTTTTTTCAGGAGTAAGAAATAGGTTTTTGGCTAGCTGTTGTGAGATAGTGGACCCACCATGCGTTTTTTTACCTCGTTTTTTGTTGGTCTCCATGGCATTTAAAATGCTTTCCATATGGATACCAGGATGTTGGTAGAAGCTTGCATCTTCAACAGCTAGAACTGCATTTTTTAAATGTATAGCAATGTCTTTTATCGGGATGAAGTCTTGTTTAAGGTTTGAACTGTCCTTGGGTAATTTTGCTTTGACCAATTTCATGTAATTGGATTGAATTGGATTTTCAGTCTTGTAGATTCTTACGCTATCTAGTTGCTCGTCTAGATATTCATATGTTTGATAAGCGACCCAACTTAATGATATTGTGAAGAAAACTGAGTAGGCGACTAATAAGTATATAATCACTTTTACAAGTGTCCATGGGATTTGTATCAACAAGCTTTTATTTATCATAGCAGTAATTGATTTGATATTGTTTTTTTGAGACTTTAGATTATTCATAGCATGAATATATATTCAATCTTTTAGAATTGAACTTATTTGACTTCGAAAAGTTGGCTGGTGTCATTTAATAGAATGAGCTATCTCAGGAATTTCATCCAAGCCGCGGCTTTTGCTAAAGTTTCTTCCCACTCTTTTTGAGGGTCAGAATCGGCCACTATACCTGCACCAACTTGTAGCCGCCCCACTCCACCATTCTCATCAGGATTAAGGATGAGGCTTCTGATTAAAATATTGAGTTCAGAGTTTCCGTTTGGACCAATCCAGCCCATTGATCCTGTATAAAATTGTCGGTCGCTTGTTTCTAATTCATCTATGATTTCCATTGATCGAATTTTGGGAGCACCTGTGATTGTTCCGCCCGGGAATAAGGCTTTAATTACATCAATGATATCGCACTCTTTTCTTAGCTGACCTACAACCTGAGAAACAATATGGAAGACGTTTTGATATGTTTCACATTCCATTAATTCTTCGACTTGAACACTACCGGGTTGAGAAACTCGCCCTAGATCATTTCGCTCCAAATCCACAAGCATAATATGTTCAGCTTGTTCTTTTTCTGATAGAAACAATTCTTCTTTATTAGCCAAATCTTGATCGCTTGATTCAGACCTTGGGCGGGTACCTGCAATGGGCCTAGTGACTAGTCGGCCATCTTGGTTGGAGAAGAGGAGTTCTGGCGAGTTGGATAGTAGGAAAAGGTCCTTTTTGTAGCAAATACCTCCATAAGGAGATGGGTTGTATTCTCTGACTCTCGAGTATAACTCAAATGGGCTGCCTTCATAATTAAATTCAAGAGGGTGAGCTAAGTTTGCTTGAAATATATCACCTGCAGCGATATATTCTACAGTTTGATTGACCCAATCTGAATACACACCTTCGCCTGCTCGAGACTTGGGTGTGGTGTGAGTTTTGAAAGGTTTAATCGTAATTTCGTTAAAGTTGCCAGCATTTCCTGAGTCATTTGATTTAATTTGGGATATGTCATGTTGAATGATTTGTGTTTTCGTTTTAATGAGCTTTTGAAGACACGAGCTTTGCTCACCTGCCAAGAAATACTCGTTTGTACTTGGGTCAAAAATAATGACTGTTTCGTATTGAGCTATGTAAAAATCTTCCCTGTGATCGCTATGCTTTTTTTTGTTGGGGAAGGACTCAAATTCGGCGCCACAATTATAGCCTAGGAGTGCTACTAAACCACCTTCAAATGGATATTTGTCTGGCTTCCCAAGACTTTGACTCTGCTTTAAATATTGATCTATGACTTTTTGTAGCTTTTGTTCCTTCGGACCAGCCACTTCCCCCGCTGTACTTGATTTGGGCTCAAAACCCATATAAGTGATTTTGGAGGCTCCCCATGCATCAAAAAAAAAGCCTTCACTAAACTCTGAGCTGAGTTGCAGGAAAAGCTTCCATGGATCCTGGTATTCTTGAGGTAAGTTTATTTTTTGAAGCATATCTTTTTTAATCTGGTAAAGTTTTACTCTGTATTTTAAGAATGATTTAGACCCAAAGCAATGGGTAAAGATTGACTTTTAATGCTGCACATGATTGTGAGGTTGTGAATAAACTAATGGGTTTTGAAAGGAAAAGGTAATCCCATAATAGAGTGTCGTAGGCCTGATTGACTGAGGTAACACTTCTAAGTAATTGATTCTCTTACTTAAATCGCCAACACCTGGAGGCTGATCTAAAGCACGACTCATTTTTAGGTAAAATTCAAGCGGCATATTATGGAAAACCTTTTGGCTACTTCTGAATTCAATCCCAAAACTTCTTTGGTAATCCCATGTTGTCCAAACATCCCCCTTGAATAAACTGCCATCCCACACTTGTCCAGCTTGGAAAATCCAACTCAACCAAGCGCCTTTGTGATGATAGCCACGCCAGGAAAATTCGCTTTCCCAAAGTGGATGTTGTAAATGAGCTTCAAACAAAACTTTATTATCGCCCTTGAGTAAAACTTCTTGTTGAATGTCTTTTGTGTTTGGATCCACATCCGCTAGGAACGGATATCCATCCAACCACAAAGCAGGTTGAAGCCAGGGGTCAAGAGAATCGGTATGTGCTGTAGTGTGAATTTTTTCTACGTGAGTTAAATTTGCTTTTAAGCCTAGCGCCCATGGTTTTGATTTCTCACCAAAAGTTGGGATCTCAATAACATAAAGTAAATCTGCGGTGGTTTTATTGGTCATCCATGTTTTGTAGTCAACTGACATGGTATATTGTTCTTTTTGATAAACACTATCTTGTAGATCCGTTTGTCTTAATTCACTGACAATTCTTGCTTGAATTCCTGAAGTCATCTGAGGTCCATTTTTGACACCTTTGTGATAACCGAGTTCAAGTCCAACATACTGCGCAGTTTGAAACCACCACGATGGCACATTGGGTATTTCTTGTCTGCCCCCTTCAGCTCCTATATAGGCGTGTATTGTATCGCCTTGATTAAAAGGAGACTGACCTAGTCCAAAGTTTCCTTCAGATAATGAAATTCCCGATTCAGT
Organism: uncultured Fibrobacterales bacterium; assembly: GCA_963934255.1. GTDB lineage: Bacteria > Fibrobacterota > Fibrobacteria > Fibrobacterales > CAWVXU01 > CAWVXU01. The sequence goes on along the minus strand of CAWVXU010000095.1, from coordinate 4,961 downwards.
CTCTAGAAGTACACCATCTTCAGTGAAATATTGAGAATTGACTTGAATTGAGCGGGTTGAAATATCTACGTACCAGGGCAATTGATTGTTTTTTGAGTCATATCTCGCAAATAAATCACTTTGAACATTTTGGTTAAGCCATGGAACGCCTTGGTCGACTTCTGTCAAAAATCTAATTTGAAGTTGATGCCAATCAAGTGGGTCTTGCCATTGAACTGCAGCACCTACCTTGGCACTTAAGTCTCTAGAGCTCGATACATTTTGTCCATCTGAGACTCTATTTTCCAACAGGAACATTGGGCTCATAAACCAACTCCAGCTAAGTGAATTATAATCCTGGACTAAGCCTGCAAACTCGCGTTCTTGGTCTTGGATTGGACTCTCCTTGACTTGCCATGTTTTAACACTCGGGAGCTCAGTGGGTAAGCTTGAAATTAAAGAATCTTGAAGACTTAAACGATACAGAGAAAATCCGTCTTTGTCGTAGCCTGAGTAAAATAATTTATCATTGAGGTAGGTTGGATCAAAAGCCCCGCCTAACACATTTGTAAGAGGACGCATTTTGGATGTAGTTGTGTTGAATTCATAAAGATTGAAAATACCATTTAGATTCCAACTAAAGAAGAGCTTCCCATCTGGCCCCCAATGTGGGTCGCGAAGGTCTGTTTGTTTAATAGCAAGCCATAAAATTTGTTCATGCTTATCACCTGTTAATATGGCAAGTTGTCTATTGAATCCATCATAAAAGCTAATCACAACTTCGCCAGTTTTATTTACATCTAAACTATAAATGTTGAATTGTGAAAATGCTTTATCTTCATGATATTTTTCATAAATTGCTTTTGAAAAAAGAACCCTTTTATGTGAATTATACTTTGTGAGCAGGTCCTTCTGTTCTTTAGATAGTGTTGATATTTTAATACCTTGAACACTATTAATCAGACTGTCATCCATCTGAGTTTGATGAATCAATTCAAAATCATTACCCTTTGTTGGACGCCTTATATAATACATGTCTTTGTTAGGTCCGAATTTAGGATAAAAGGCGTCTTCTCCAAAAGTTAAGGCACGAGCTTGAGTTGCACTAGAATCTTCAAGAAAAAGGTCTAATCGAGTATGGTCATTGGTATCTCGATGCACATACGAAGTTCTTAAAAATTGTCCTTGATTATTTAAATCCCAACCACGAGATAGCCATGTTTTTTTCCACTTTTGAGGATATACCAGGGTATCATTGTCTGCCCAACTTGTAGAGTCACCATAAAACAGCGTATCATGAGATACGAGAATTTTTTCACGCCAACTCGACGAAGCCAAATTACCTAACCACCAAAGTGAATCACCTTGAGCTCTAAGTTGATGATTATTGAAACTATCATAACTTAATTTATCACCTGTCACGAGCTGCGCTAAAGTCTCTTTTTGGTCCTGGTAATTAGAGTCTAAATATTGATTCCAAAGTACAAAGAGGGAATCACCGTCCATTTGGATCACATCCTCAAGGCATTGATCTAAGCTCCAATTGGCCCAATTGGAATGGGCCTTCCAGATAGCAACCAAACTAGAATCACCAAATCGATGTGCGATAAACCTGACGAGGGCAAATCCTTGGGTATAAGGTCCTGTCTCTAATTCTATTTCTTTGTCGGAATTAAAGTTATCCATTTTGGAAAAATTTAAAAGTTGCTTGTTATGGTGAGCCACTCTAAGAACCATGTCTCGGTGACTGTCCCATGAATCAAAACCAAATTGTTCTGACTCATACTGAGCTATACCTTCTGCCAGCCATGCGGTATGAAAACTTAAAGGCATAAGCCATTGAATCCTGGCTTGAGATGCATCATTATAGTAAGACTGGTACATAGCTTGAATACCAAAAAAATTGGTAGAGAGCTTAGCTGCAAGTCCTAATGTGGCTAAATGAGTAAATTCATGCGTGGCAACATCTGCCTGCCAAGGGTGGGTTGTGCGAAGACGAATATCCCAATCACTCACCCAAAGCCTCATGCGGTTCAGGAGTGAGATTGCTTGGCCGTTGGAGTAGAGAGCATTAGAAATTCGAACATCCACTGGACTATCTAAATTTACCCCATATTTTTGAGATAATTTAATTGCAACTTGTTCAGTCGTATTGGCGATTTGACTCGCTTCATCTTGCAGATAATCGGCATAGTGATAAGCAAAGTGATTGGTACGGACGGTCTTAAAGTTTTCCTCGGCATAGCTTTTAAAGTTCACCCATAATAAGGTGATTAGCAGAAGAGATATCCTAGTTATTAAGGATTTTTGTATTTTCAATTTTATATTCACACTTATAAAATAACAAATGAGATATCAATGGCGAGTTTTAGTGAACGATATCATGAATTTACTAAGTATAACCCCCTTTCAATTGATCGATTGCATCAAGTCAATTGGGCAGACGAACCGCGTCCTTTTAAGTCTCATGACTCGTCAGCGGACTTTGACTTCACCCCTTGGTTGCAACATTTAGCCAATTTGAACAAAGAAGATTCTCAAGTCAATTTTGGTCCGGATTCTGGTAATTTTGTATCAGACCCTGAGTTTTTAGCTTCACTTTTCTTTCATTCGGCCGGAATAAGCGCCGCCATGCAAACGGAAAAAGGGCCTTTTTACTTTCGAGCCAACCCAAGCGCCGGTGGTTTATATCCCAATGAGTCCTATATCTATCTACTTAAGGAAACAAGTCAACTTAAAGAAGAAAGACTACTGACCCATCAATTTTATCATTACCAACCATTAAGTAATCAGCTTTATGCTACAGGTGATACGAGCCAAAGTAGCCACCTTGAAAAATGTTTTGCCCTACCCGATGAGTATGAAGAAGCTGATTTTTTAATCGTCATTACAGGGATTCATGCACGGTCTTTTTGGCGATATGGACAAAGAGCTTATCGTCGACAATTATTAGATTGTGGTCATTTGGCTGGCAACTATGAACTTTACTTAAAATCTAAGGGTAAGCATGTCAAATTTCTTAATGGTTTCTCTGACATCAATTTACAACAAAAAATGGGCCTTAAAATGGAAGCTCCACTTTTAGTCTTAGCTGTGAAAAATACTGCCTTTGGCCATGAAAGTAATAATAGCCATGGCAATGATACTGTCCGATCTACTCCATCACTTCATTTTGGATCAATCCCCCCTCAAGATGCCTATAAAAACATTAATACTTCAGCGGACATATATATCCAGCAAGCTGAAATGGAAGCTCAATTAGACCCAACTCCTGCTAATATTCATATTCAAAAGCCTCTTCATTCCTCTTTGGAAATAACTCCTTTAGCTAAAAACAAACTTCAACACATGACATTTGTTCCTTTGGAGTTAATAAGAAGGCGCTCAGTTCGGCAGTTTAGCACAAGATTGGGTGCTCAAGCTTCTTTTGAAAAATTTTCCGAGATTGTAGATTTTAGTCTAGAGTTACACCCCAAACCAATGAGTGCAGGGTTTTTAAAGACATGGCTTCTTTTCAAAGGCGACTCTGAATCTCCTATGGCGCTTTATACCCTTGACCTTGATGGAAAACTGTGGCTCAAAGAAGAAAAAACTCCTACTTGGGAAAAGTTTACTGAAGTCTGCTTAGGTCAAGACATTGCAGCGCAGTCTCAAGCTGTCATTTTCCATACCGCTAACTTAAACGAAGCGACCAAAGCACTCGGAGATCGTGTTTATCGATACTTAAACTACGATGCTGGCGTATATGGCCAACTCATGCAAATAGCAGCAAATCATATGAAACTCGGGACAACAGGAATAGGTGGCTATTTTGATGATATGGTCAATGAATTGCTATCAACAGAGCTAAGTGAAGCGATATTTTACATCACTCTATTAGGCACTCCACCCGATTAAAAGCAGCTGATAGACTATATAAGAGTCTGATTTTGATTTTAGAGTGTTTCAAAGCAAAAATTTTCTAGATTTTGGACATAGAAAAGCATTTTCTGGAGAAATTTAATGGACTACGCAGACGCAGGTGTATCACTAGAGCGAGCTGAAAAAGCTATGGAAGGCATCAAAGCCTCCGTAAAATCAACTTTCAACAAACAAGTTCTTGGAGATATCGGGAATTTTGGCGGACTTTTTACTCTCAATGGACTAGGCCTTAAAGATCCGGTACTTGTCAGCTCAGTCGATGGTGTTGGAACTAAACTTAAAATCGCATTTGACACTGGTTGGCATGACAAACCAGGTCGCGACATTGTCAATCACTGTACAGATGACATCCTTGTTCAAGGCGCACGCCCTTTGTTCTTCTTGGATTATGTCGCTACTGGTGAACTTAAAGACGGTGTACTTGAAGAAATTGTTCGCGGCATGTCTGAATCTTGTATTGAAAACAATTGTGTACTTATCGGTGGTGAAACAGCTGAGATGCCTGGTTTTTATTCTGAAGGTGAATACGATATTTCTGGTACAATCGTTGGTGCAGCTGAAAAAGACCAAATCATTGATGGATCAAAAATCAAAGCCGGAAACGTGATACTTGGAGTTTCATCAAGTGGTCTTCATACAAATGGCTACTCTCTAGCTCGCAAAGCTTTATTTGAAGTGGGTGGACACACTCTTCATGAGAAAATGTCTAATGGTGTGACTATTGCTGAGGCACTATCTGAACCACATCGTTCATACCTCCCCTCTTTCTGGCCAATTATTGAAGCCAAAAAATTCAATGGACTGGTACATATTACTGGGTCTGGTTTCCAGGGTAACATTCCTCGCGTTTTACCTAAAACTTTGAATGCTGAAGTTGATCTGAGCGCATGGGATGTTCCTGAGATTTTCCAACTCATTCAAAAAGCCGGTGATGTTGAGAAACTTGAAATGTACAACACATTTAATATGGGCATCGGAATGCTTTGTATTGTTGAAGCTGAAGATGCTGAGACGATTCAAAAACAATTAACGGATGCTGGTGAAACTGTTTGCGTTGCCGG
>CAWVXU010000094.1:0-9244 GCA_963934255.1 uncultured Fibrobacterales bacterium | reverse complement strand
TTTTTCTTTTCATGTGAAATGAATACGGAGGGGTTTCCTCAACGTTTTCTGTTAATTGAAGATACTTTAGATTCTTGGGATGAAACAAACTCTCCTCAAACTTTAATGCCTAACGATGCTATTCATGGTGACTCGGTATTGTCTACTTTTAAGCGTGGTTTATTAATTGAAACCCGTGCCAATTCTGAATATAGCTTGGTCATTCAATACGATGGTACTGACCTCCCTGATCTCAATTTATTTCTTTGGGAGTCTGATATTATTAGCACTCAAGCAAGGGTTATTCATGGCCAAATTCAAGGCGACCTTATCGAGTACCAATGGAGTGAAAATAAAAACCAACCCCAGCTCTATGTTGGCGTTTTAAGCTCCGGTGAAAGTCATTTAAAATCAAAAATTTCATCTGTCAAATATACAGGATATGGTAGCGATGTAAATTCCTTAGGAATCAATTTACATTTCGTGGGTGTCGATAGTCGTTTCACTAGCGTTCAAGCAAGAAAGAATTTTGCTAACCAAGTGAAATCTGAAATAGCAAACCTATACCAGCAAGGTGGTTTATCATTAACTGAAGTCAAAGTTGTTAATGGAAAAAGTCACCCGAAATATGGAGATTTACTTGAATCAATGGTTGATGTTTATTTTGATTATATAGATTGGTCAATCCAATCTGAGTCTTCTAGTCTTCCTGTTGACTCAATGAGCTCAGGGATGTCAGCTCCTAGTAATAAAAATCTTGATGTTGTCGTTGTACCCTATATCGACGGTAGAGGAATTGTAGGGATTGCTCCATTTTCCGGAGGGTCTTTACTTAAAGGTTGGAAGTCTGTTGTCGTAGTAGCTGTAAGTACCAAAGATATTATTATGGAAGAAAATTCGGACTCAATTATTGTCAATACACTTGCACACGAAATTGGGCACTTCCTTGGTTTACGACATACGAGCTCAACGAGTGCAGATCTTTTGGGGTCATCAGATAATAGCATTGTACACGATGGTATTTCTGACACTCCATTTGAGGCCTCTTGTCAAAATAGTTTAGGTAAAATTATCGCAGTCAATAAGACTTGCACAAGTCAGTACATCTATACAGGTGGACGCCCATCTGAGTACAAGATTTCAAAATTAAGTATGGCCAATCCAGGTTGTCCTGATGACGATAATTTAATGTTTCCTAAACTCGTTCTAGGTGTTGAACAAAATGTATTTACAGTCATGCAGGGTGAAGTTGCTAAAAGCACAATAGGACTACTAAACCCTTAAGGCTGAGTTTTATTTACCATAGTATTGTTGTTGAAAGTAGGTTGATTGACTTGGAGCTAACCCTAATCTTCTTGCAAATAAATAGATTGAAGTTATTTTAACAATAAGAAAGGCATTCTTCCATCGGTTGGTGCCTTGCCATCTACGTGCGCTGACTTTAATCGGTGTGTTTGAACGAAGTGTAGGGCCTAATTCCTTGAGTTTCATTGAGAGTTCTACATCTTCCATTAAAGGCATCGCAGGAATAATATCCAAATCAAGACTCTTGTAGTGCTCTATGGCTTCTCTTCTGAAAAACTGCAATTGATCTCCAAAACATATTTCTAAAGTGTTGGCTCGAAAGGAATTTAATATCCGAACGAAGCTTAAACCCTCTTGATGATCAAAATCCATTGGACACCAACCACTATAATAATGAGGAGCTTCATTCATTTGATTGACGATGTCTTTAAATAGAGATTCAGGAAATTGAGTATCTACATGTAAAATAAAAACTAAATCAGAACTTGATTCCTGCATCGCATAATTAACTTGATAACCGCGACCAAGTTTGGGAGATTGAAACCAGTTCAATTTGTGTTCTTGGGCAATTTCAAGACAACCATCATTTGCCCCTGAATGAGTATAAATAGTGCTAAAAATGGTAGACTCTAATTGACTTAATGCCATAGTTAATTTGTTATTAAATTCCAATAAATTTTCTGACTCATTATGAATTGGAATGATAATATCAATAGTTTTGATTTTCTTAAAATTTTGAATTGATTTATTTTTTTTAAAAAACATTTCCCAAGTTAAACTTACCAAAAATGGCATCCAAATAAAATAAGAGTAAAAACCTAGCTCTTGAAAAACTCCAGTCTTAAAGTTTATATGGTACATAGGAAGTAAGAATAAAAATGTTGAAATTTGTAAAACCCATAAAGAAATACTGCTATGAAAAACAAGCCAAGGAATACTTAAACAAAGATACCAAGGGTGTACAGTAGGTAACAGACAAGTCAAAATGAGTGATGTATAAAGTAAGTTTTTATAATGTTTGGATTCGACAGCACCATGAAAAAACAATACTACCACAACAAGAGCCACAGCAAGGTATAACCCTGTTTTTCCAAAGAGGCTTTGAATGATACTGTGTATAAATCCATTGAAATGATAATCTAGACCAAAGTCAATAATACTTTCAAAGTAATCGCTATATAAGAGGAACAAAAAAAAGGGAAGGAGTCCGATGAGACTTTTTAATTTCCAATCTTTATGAATAAAAAGAGGAATTGCTATAATACTGAAATATTTAATACATATTGATAATCCCAGGAAAAATGAAACCGCCGCAAACTTTTTATTGAGATGTAGGTAATATGCGAAGATTAATGCTGTTATCATTAAGATATCTAAATGAGACTCTCCTACCATAAAGTAAAGTGCGAATGGATTGGTACTCCAAAATAGAATTCGGTAATAGGGGATGTTTGTTTTTCTAGCTATGAGAAATAGAAAGCCAATAGATAGAAGATATGATATGAGCATTAAGAATTTTAGGGCGTAGTAGGGAGAAAATGGTGTTTCAAAGGGCCAACAGAATTTGCTTAGACCAATTGTGTATCTGAAAATATTAATACTTAATGGGGGATATGCTGCACTTAAGTCTTTATGATTGATGTCGGGCCAATAGGTCGAATCACGCAATGTAACGAGTTCAATAGAATTTGGAGCATAATAGTAAGGGTTTAAATCATTTTCAATTACCTGGGCTTCCCAGATATATCGATTAATATCGTCACTAGCTGGAGTAACAATGAAGAGTGAAGGTGCTAATATGCTTATAACTATTATCCATCCGATGTTCAATTTTTTGGTCTTCATCAGTTGATGAATAAACAGCAATGAAATGATACTCAGAATGAAGCTACTTGCTTGAATTAATATTGAAGAACCTAATTGTCCCGAAAAAGCTAATGTGGCAAGTGAAGCAAGTAATGTAAATAAGAAAAAATAAGTCACCAAATTCCCTTGGGTAAGAAGGGTAAATCCATGGGTTTGAATATTTTGATATAGCGCTTTAAGTCTTCAAGTGAATCAATATCATACCATATATTAAGTATTTCTAGGCTAAACTCACTTTGTGTAAAGTTCAGCTCAGTCTGTTTGAGGACTTCACTTGTTGACCAATTAATATTGTTCATTGCGGTGTTTAACAGTGTGTCAATTTGATGCTGGTTGTTTTTTATTCCAATAAAGTAATAGCCGCCGTCTTCACACGGACCAATAACTGAATCAATTGAATCTAATCGATGAAATCCTTCTATCAATTCTGCGATTTCAAGATCAGGAGAGTCTGTTCCTATACATATCACTTTTTGATAGTTCAATTTGAATAAACTAGAAAAAGCAATTTTCATTCTTTGGCCAAGATTACCTTTAGATTGGGGGATAAATTTTTGATTTTCAAATACTTGATTTAAGATAGGGGGGGGATTGTTTTCAGAATCAAAGCAGATAAAAACATCCAATTCTTTAAACAAAGATTGAAATTGAATTAGTTTTTGTTGGATTTGGTTGCAAAAAAAATGGTAACAATTAAATGCCAATTCGTGACTTTCTTCAATAGATGAACTCAAATGTGAGTCAAGAAAGGATTGAGCGAGCCTTGTTTTTACTTGACCTGGTTTGGGTTCTTTACAAAAAACGATCAGCGCAGATTTATTATTCATGCTCGAGAGATGTGGATTAAGTCGTACTTTTTAATTTTATAACCCATTTGTCGTTCAGTCACATCTAAAGTTCTGGCCGCCCTCCCTTGGTGGCCGTTATGCTTTTTCATGGCTTCGATTATCATTTCTTTTTCCAAGTTTGCTACCGCTTGTGGAAGAGACCAGTTTTGTTCCGCGTGGGAAGGAGAAGCGCTTGTACTTTGAAGACTTGGAGGTAAATCCTGTGATCTTATCGTATCAATTTCTGCGACAATGACAGCGCGTTCGATGCAGTTTTCAAGTTCTCGTACATTACCTGGCCAGTGATAACTCATAATTAAATCAATAGCAGGTGTTGAAATTCGAGAGATGGGTTTTTTATTTTCAGTTGTATATTTTTTTAAAAAGTGTTCGGCCAATAAAAGGATATCAGTTTTACGCTCACTTAGTTTTGGAATATAAATAGGGTACACATTCAATCTATAGAACAAGTCTTCTCTAAAATTTCCAAGCTCAACTTCATGGTTAAGGTTTTTATTGGTCGCTACTATTACCCTAGCATCTGTGCGAAGTGTTTTGGTACCCCCCACTCGTTCATACTCACGATTCTGAAGAACACGCAAAAGTTTTGATTGAAGCGAAAATGGTAGTTCGCCAATTTCATCTAAAAATATTGTCCCACCTTGGGCTAACTCAAATCGACCTTTTTTTTGGTGAATCGCACCTGTAAAAGCGCCCTTCTCGTGGCCAAAGAGTTCACTCTCCAATAAATTTTCCGGAAGTGCTGCGCAATTGACCTTAATAAAAGGGAATTCTGCCCGGTGTGATTGGTAGTGCAGAGCATCAGCAATCATTTCTTTGCCCGTTCCATTTGCTCCTGTGATAAGTACAGTGGCATTTGTTGGTGCTACATTGAGGATTTGGTCGTAAATGTTATTCATTTTAGACCCTTTCCCAATAATGTTGGGGAGCCCTTTTTGTCCGGATAAAGCTTTTTGTAATCGTTGGTTTTCTTGGAGGAATTGTTTGGAGATAAAATTAAATTTAGAGGTAATCCTAAGGGATTGAGCAATCAAGGGTGATAATGTTCTGAAAAAAAGAATATTTGCTTGGTGTGTCTCCAGCGATCCTTGGTTTCCTAAAGAATTTAGTACTCCGACCACTGAGCTCTCCAATTTAATTGGAAAACAGTAAAAAGAGTAGGAGGCACCAGTCGCTAACTTGAGCTTATCTAGAAAGCGCCCATCTTTATCTGTGTTATATAGTGAAATTTCTTGACCTAGTGATGCAACTTCACCTGTTATACCTTCTCCTAATTTATAAGAAAAAAGTTTTTCTTGATCTTCACTTAAGCCTGATGAATAGGCTACGTTAAGTTCATCGTGAATGGGTTGAAGTAATTTTATAGAAGTGTACTCAAACCCTGATTCTCTCACCGTATCAACTACTTTTTGTATAAAGATATCTGCATCATCGACATGTTCCATCAGGTTGGATAAATGTGAAAGCAGGTCCAGGTGTTTGTCTATTATTTTCATAGCTTTAAATATATAAAAACGACATTAATGTGGGACAAAAAAGTAGCATACGACATAAATGTTGTACGAAATTGTAGGAAATCTTTCTTTTTTAGATTGATTTGGTGTTAAAGTGTTAATAAATGGGACTTTTAGGCCGATATTGTGTCAATAGTTTAGCGATAAGTTTTTTGGCACAGTTCTATGTAGTACAATAGTTAACCTAGGAAATTATCTGAGGAGATAAAAGTGTACAAAAACTGGATGATTCAATCGATCCTTTTTGGTGGAACTACAGTAGCTTTGGGTCAGGAAGCTGCAGAAGCATTCCAAAATGTTCAAATAGACCCAGCTAAGTTAAAAGAAATTACTGAAGCCTTATCTACTGCCAATGCAGCTTTGGCTGAAGCAAAGGCGGCAAGTGCTACAGCGGCAAATTCGTTATTTGTAGGTAATAATATATGGATGTTGCTAGCTACGGTTCTTGTATTTATTATGCATCTAGGTTTCGCATGTATTGAAGTCGGGCTCACCCGAGCAAAAAACACTGTTAATATACTATTTAAAAATGTTTCAATCGTTGCAATTGGCATTGTTTCATACGCAGTCATAGGATTCGCTCTTATGTATCCGGGAACTAACGAAGGCGGATGGTTCGGTCTCGGTGATATGTGGTTAAATAATCCTGAAGGTGCTGCGGGGCTCATCGAGTATGCCGAGGGTGGTTATACTTATTGGACCGACTTTATATTTCAAGGAATGTTCGCAGCTACTGCTGCAACAATCGTCTCTGGTGCTGTTGCTGAACGTATTAAGCTAGGGCCATTTATGGTGTTTTCGGCGATTTTTGTTGCTATAATCTATCCAATGCTTGGAATGTGGCAATGGGGTGGTGGCTGGGCAGCAGTTGCAGGTTTCCACGATTTTGCTGGTTCCACTTTAGTTCACTCAGTAGGTGGATGGGGTGCTCTTGCAGGTGTGATTGTGCTTGGGCCTCGTTTGGGTAAATACCTAGCTAATGGCCAAATTCGTCCTATAATGGGTCATAATATGCCTCTTGCAACGATGGGCATGTTCTTGCTATGGTTTGGTTGGTACGGGTTTAATGGTGGGTCTGTGTTGTCAGCTGACCCAGGCATTGTATCCCTGGTGTTCGTAACTACATCCTTAGGAGCTTGTGCTGGTATCTTTGGTGCAATGATCGCTGCTTGGATATTTACTAAAACACCTGATTTGTCAATGATATTAAATGGGGCATTGGCTGGACTTGTTGGTATTACTGCTGGAGCTGATGTGATTTCTCCTGTCGAAGCCATTATTATAGGTGGTGTTGCAGGTGCTTTAGTTTACCTCTCAGTTGTTGCGTTTGATCGAATTAGAATCGATGATCCCGTTGGTGCAATTTCCGTTCATTTAGTCTGTGGCATATGGGGAACCCTTGCAGCCGGTATTTTTGGTGAAGGAAAAGACGTCTTTATTCAAGCCAAGGTGATTGCTATATACGCTGTTGGAGCTTTCATACCAGCCTTGATTATATTTGTAGCTCTTAAATATACTTTGGGTATTCGTGTTTCTCGTGAAGAAGAACTGGGTGGCTTGGATCGTGGTGAACATAAAGCTGAAGCTTATAATGGCTTCCAAATCTTTAATAATTAGGATATAGAAATGAAATTTATTAGTGCTATTATACAGCCAGAAAAATTAGAAGACGTTAAAGAAACTCTATTTGCTTCCGGCATCAATAAAATGACTGTTTCAAATGTGATTGGCTGTGGCCAACAAGGTGGGTATACCAAATCATATCGTGGAACTATTGTTGATATTAATTTACTTAAAAAAGTTCAAATTGAAATTACTGTAAACGATGATCATGTTGAAAAAGTAATTGAAGCAGTGATTAAAGGTGCTCGCACCGGCAATATCGGAGATGGTAAAATATTTGTTCGCAATTTGGAAGAATGCGTCCGCATCCGCACTGGAGAGCGTGGGTCTGACGCTGTTGGTTAAAACATTTGCTAATCACATCTGATGGATCTTCAAAATAAAAGCCAATTACATTTGTAATTGGCTTTTATTTTATTCCCCTTTATTAGGGTTTTCCTCTACTTTTTTCTTCTTTTCGCCTTTAAGTATTTTCTTTCCACTTTTAAAAAGTGGAAGCTCGGCTCCAGTAACTAGGGCTTGAATACTCAGGTCTATCATCTTTAGATCAAGGAACGGTTCTAATTCCTTACTATTTTTGGGTAGATCTAGGCCAACCAATTCAGGGTTGTCGTAGTTAAACAAAATAGTTGGCTGATTGGGTAATGCTGCAATCCAAGGTTCAATGTCAGCTAATCTAGTTCTAGGGCAAGCATTTATTATAGTGCAATGAGTCTCATCTAAATTTTCAATATCTTCAACCTTAAGTGCTCTTTTGATTGGATATTCCATATTCTCTAAATAAGACATGTGAGGTGAAAAAAGTGCGCGTTCAAGATCAATGATCAGAAGTCGAGCTATTTTACCGTCTTTTTGTGCTGCAGCATTTTCAGGAAAAACTTTATTCTCAAGACCAAGGAAGCCGGCAAACATTTTTACATCGGCTCGTATTTTGTCAAAGTATGAATCTCTAACGCCCGAGTTAAGTTTGAGTTTTTTCATGACTTCGTTACTGACTGGATAAATAAAGTCGTCACAACTACGTCCGAATCCTAGACTTCTTGCCATTTGGTTAGCAACACCTATGCACATCGCTGTGTGTTTGTGTTGTTCTTTTATTTCGGGTAATTCATTAAAATCTAGATGGTGTGTGATTGAAACACGTATTTCAGCGGGCATGTTCCATTCTTCAAATAATTCAGTAGTGAACTCGAGATGGTTGACCCCAACCACCTTATCTTCAGCTCGATTAACAAATGTGGCCTTATCGGTGGTTTCACGCAATATTGCTTCAAACATACTTTCAAAAAACTCATCTATGAGTAGAATTCCAAAATCATGTAATAATCCGGATAGAAACACTAAACTAGGATTTGAGTGCTTGCTACCTATGGCGATTTTCTGGGCAATTAAAGCAGTGGTTAGACTGTGATACCAAAAATCTAGTCGGCTAAAGCCAAAACTTTTATCTTGAGTCTCCAATATATTGAGAACCCCAAGTGATAGAGCAATTCTTTTAACCTCTTCAAAGCCAATTCGTACTATTGCACCTTGGAGGTTTTCAATGTTTTGATCTTTAGTAGCAAAATGAACTGAGTTAGCGACCTTAAGGATGTTAGCTGATATAACGCTATCTGAGGAAATTACTTTTGCAAGATCTCCAGCACCACTAGAGCTGTCACCGCTAATTTCTAAAATCTTGGAGATTGTAAAGGGAAAAGCCATTAACTTACCCACATGCTTTTTCATAATATCGAGTTTAATACTTCCTAGAACATTGAGGTCAAGTAACATTTCAAAGTCTTTGTCTTTTTCTTCTTGGACTGCGGCTAGACTTTCTTCAGATTTTCCAAATAAATCGCGCTCTGGAAAGAAACTATCAATCATCTCATAGATTTGGCCAATCTTGAGAGGTCTTTCAAAATATTTATTTACACCAGTGTCAGTTATCGTTTTAACTTGAAGAGGGTCGCTGTGATTACCATAGCAAATGATGGGTATGTTCTGAAGTTGTTTATTTTGCTTAATAAGTTTGATTGACGCAAGTTGATCAATAAATTTTTCTGGAAGTTCCATCATGATGATTTCAGGCTTATACTGCATAAACTGCAGGTAATTATTGGCGTTAGC
>CAWVXU010000093.1:0-9440 GCA_963934255.1 uncultured Fibrobacterales bacterium | reverse complement strand
GTGCCAATGGTTACGTTGGTCTTGCTCACAAGCATAGACTTTTTAAAACCAGTGGTATTGGCATTGGCAAGATTATGCGATGTAGCATCTAACTTAGATTGCAATATTTGCATACTCGCTGAACTTGTATATAAGCCATTGACCATTTGAGACTCCTTTGTCATTCTTTGTTATGCAAATAAGATGCCAACTTTTTTTTCACTTTTTACTTCAAAACACTCAAAGATATGCCGATATATTCAATAGCAGAAGATACGAGAGGGACTTAATTGCCTCTTCGTGTTCTGTGTAGGCATATTTTTCCCAATTTCATGCAAATTCAGCCATAATTCTCTAAATTTTCATTAACCTAAAAAATCACTTTAAATTGCGGTTAAATGATGGATTCAAGTTTAGTTGAAAAGGTGAAATCAATCACCCATGCTCATTCTGTTCAAAAATTAGAAGTCATCCAAAACCTTTGGAGTGGATATGGTGAAATCATTCGTATATCACTAGACCACGACCCTGATAAGACTTTAATCGTAAAACATGTAAAACTACCTGAGGGTTCAAAACACCCTAGAGGCTGGAACACAAACAATTCTCATGCCCGAAAAGTAAAGTCTTATCAGGTCGAGATACATTGGTATCAACATTGGATGTCTCAAGCCTTGAAAAGTGTTCGGATGGCTCACTGTCTTGGCGCCGAAGAATTAGAGGATGGGTTTTTCATACTTTTGGAAGATCTTGATGCTGCAGGTTATCCACTCAGATTGCATGATTTACAAAAAGAAGATATCGAGGCATGTGTCTCCTGGTTGGCAAATTTCCATGCTTCCTATCTATATAGTTATACCGTTAATATTGAGCGATCTAACCAATCTGAAAATAAAGCATATCTACCTTATCAAGGGCTTTGGGAATCAGGTACTTATTGGCACCTAGAGACTCGTCCAGATGAGCTTGAAGTCTTAGATGATGTGAAACTTAAGAAGTATTCAAGCCAGATTGATATACTCTTAAAAGCGTCACCTTACCAAACCTTAGTACATGGAGATGCTAAACTAGCCAATTTTTGTTTTAGTGCAGATCACCAAGTCTCTGCTGTTGACTTTCAATATGTTGGTCATGGTTGTGGAATGAAAGATTTGGCGTACTTCATTGGTAGCGTATTTTCAGACAGTGAATGCGAAGTTTGGGTTGACTCAGTTTTAGATATGTATTTCAAAGACTTTGAGAAAGCAATTGATTTACGATTGTGTCTGCAAGGTTCTTCTGCCTTCAATTCAGGTGAAAATTTATTTGATGACTTTAATTTCAAGGAGTTTGAGAAAAATTGGAGAGAACTATTCCCTATTGCTTGGGCTGATTTTCATCGTTTCTTAAAGGGTTGGTCTCCTGGGCATTGGAAAATAAATAGCTATAGCGAGCAGATTGTCCAAAAAGTGATTCTCGACATTGAGACTGCGCACTCGAACCTAGGACAAAATTAATATGGTGTTAAACTCTCAACAAATCACGATTTTGTGTCAAGTTGCCAAGGTGGCAGCAGTTGAAGCTGGCAAGTATATTCAATCTAGAGTTCAGGATCATTTTGAAATCAATTTAAAAGAAGCAGATAGAAGTCTCGCTTCGACAATTGTCACAGAAGTTGACTTAGAATCTCAAGAGATTATTCTTAAACAAATTGAGCCGACTCTCAAACAATATAATCTAGGCTTTCTCAGCGAGGAGTCGGATGATGATGGTTCACGATTAATCAAAGATTATTTTTGGGCCATAGATCCTCTTGACGGTACCCTTGCATTTACACGTTTTTTATATGGGTATTCGGTGAGTATCTCTTTGGTTAGTCAAGATGGAATATCGGTTATTGGCGTTATCTATGATCCTGTTCGTGAACGGATGTATGAATCCATTCTCAATAAAGGGTGTTTTGTTAATTCAACTCCAGTCTTAAATTTTTTGCCATTAAAGGATGTCTCTGAGTACCTTCCTTGCTCAATAAATAACTCCGAGTTGGTGAAGCGAACTTCAAAGGTATCTGATGTTAATCAATATTGGGAAAAGGTCATTTTAGCAAATTTGACTGCTCAATTTAAGGATGTTCCAACTGAACAACTGATTGATAACCCGCCATTATGGATTATGGATCAAAGTTTTTTTGATTCAGTTGAAATGGGATATGCAACTCGGATAGTTGAGGGTTTCTTTCAATTGAAGGGCATTTCAAATTTCTCTATTATCGCTCAAGGTGGTGCTGCGATGAATTCAATGTGGTTGTTGGAATTCCCTCATGCGTTTTATTTTAAACCCAATCGAACAAAAGAAGGTGGAGGGGCTATCTGGGATTTTGCTGCGGCATCATTGATACTGAACGAAGCTGGCAAAACGGCAGTAACTTTTAAGGGTGAGCCTTTAGTTCTTAATTCGCCCGCGGGATTATATATGAATCTTCAAGGTTATTTTGCCACCTGAATTGACTAGAGTTTAAATTCAAGACAAGACAAAACAAATTGCGGAAATAGTTTGGGCGCAGGAGTTATATAATATTCAAATATAAATCTAAAGTTTAAGACTAGCCAAGACACCTTTGAATACTTCAACTGCCTCTTCACCTTCAGGTGAGTCACCTAAAGTGAAATCATTCACATAAGTTTGGATATGTTGATCAATGATGTCATCATCGGCAATCTGTGCTTTGACTTTAATAAAGTCTCTTGATACCTGTGGGTAATCCCAAGCAAAAACTAAAGACTCTCGAACCCAATGGTTAATCTCGTCAGTCATATCCCAGCCAAGTTTACGACTTGCAACAATTCCACCAAGAGGAATTGGGCAGCTTGTCTCACTTTCCCAAAACTCACCTAAATCTTGAACAAGTTGAAGCATGTCTTTTTCATAAGTAAAACGAGACTCATGTATCACTACACCTTGAGTTGATGGGTGCTTTCTAATCATATCATAGAGATGGTCAAATTGGAGAAATTCTTCACCAGCCGACTTTTGACCCGTGCGATCTAACCAAAAATTAAATAAAACCCTGGCTGTAGTTTTGGCACCTGGTAAAACAGTTGCCTTAGTTGGATCATAAAATGGCTCTTCACCTCTGAGTAACAATGGTCCACAACCATACCCTAGTGCTCCACCACTTTGTAAAAGACGATAATCCTTTTGAACATCTAAAAGGTTTCCAAACGAAATTTTCGCAACATCAAGTTCACCACGTGTGGTCATTTCATTGAGAGTCTGAACATCTTCATAAACAAATTCAAATTCAAATGGACAGTCTATGCGTTGGTTAGCTAGAGCGTCAAAAATGAATGTGTCATTTGGGCATGGGCTAATACCGATTTTAATAATTTTAGACATTGGCGAAGAATTCCTCTAAAGAATGTAAAGCCTCACGGATTTTCCATGAACCTTGATTACGAGTACTTGCAATATTTGAAATGGCTCTAATTTGTAAAAATGGGATACTAAATTTTTGAGCGACTCGCGCAGCTGCTGCACCTTCCATGCTCTCAACATCAACATTAAATAATGATTCACGTTCTTGAGCGACCTCGTGAGTTCCTGTAATATTACTCACTGTCAGCCCGCGTACTTTAGGGATAAACTCTAGCTCAGGAATGAACTTAAGTAAGCCTTGAATTACTTCTGATTCAAGGCTTAAAGGTTCAATCTCTACATGATAGTCTGGGAGAAGTCTTTCCATGGGAATAAAACCATCGGCAGTTTCAGTACCTAAATCACCATAAGCTTCGTCAATGATGTGTACGACTTCAGTGAGATAAATTTGTTGGACTCGAGCCGCATTAGGATAAAGCCCGCATACACCAATCTGGACGATACAATCATACTCAGACTCTTCTATAGACTTGGCGGCTAAATGATGTGTTAAGTTAAGTGTTGTCTCTGCAACTCCTACCCCATGAACCAGATAATCACCACGTGGACCTCCGGTTACTTGAGAACTATCAAAGCCATGTTCTGGTTTGGCTTGTGGGAAAGTAGCCCCAAGCTCTAAATCGGTTGCTGCGCAAAAAAGTATATTCATATTTTAAAGATAGCTTTCAAAATCCCATAAATTAAGGGTTTTTACTTTAGATTTGGCGACTTCATTGGCATAAAGTACTGCATTTGTCATTTGTGGTAATTGAATGTCATGTAGAGGTGATAAATCCAACTTTTCAATCAGAGCTCCAAACCAAATATCACCTGCACCTATTGGGTTAACCGCAGCTAATTTATTTATTTCTAACTCAATTTCAGCACCACATTGAAATTGTCCACCTTGTATTTTTACCGTATCTTTATCACCAGCTGTGGTAATCTTAATCATAGCAGAGTAATTTGAATCGTCTTGAGATAGCTGTTCAAGAAGAATATTATTTAAACATATCCATTCTTCCAGATTGAGCTTCCAAAGTGAGGGCCAAATTTTATTGCCATTAATTTTTTGAATCCAATGACTTGGGTTTTGAAATTGGTCCAGCCAAAGCTCACCTCCTTTGTCTTTCCATTTTAACAAGGCAGTTTGCATCTCTAGAAAGATTGTTTCATGCATAGAAGGAATAGATCCACAGACAATAACTCTATCATATGCAGGTATTTCACCTAACATCAAGTCAACAAAACACTGAAATTCATCATTAGAAATTTGAGGATTTGGGGATATCCATTCTTGCACAATTCCACCATGAATCGTTGTTGTACAGACTCGATTATCCGTTTTCATAGGTGTATTTAAAAAGCATGAGTAACTTAACTTCTTTATACCTTGCTCAATAAAGTCAGCGGACATCCCTTTACCTAAAGGGAATAGGACTGAATTATTTACTCCTTGGTGACTTAAAAATCCCGCTACATTGAAGCCTTTTCCACCTAGAAATTGATGAAACTCTTGACTGCGTTTTACTTCTGAAGACTCAACACAGCTTATATCAAATGGGCTATAATAAAGGTTTTGAAGGCATGGATTCCCACAAATGATTAACGTTTTCAATGCACTGCCTTAATTTAAAATTGAAAGTTCATAGATTTTGACTCAGGCTCATCTGCAAAGGTAAATGTCAGATACCTATTTGAACTTAGTTCAATGTATAAAAAAAGCCTACTCCAAAGAGTAGGCTTCTAGTGTCATCAAAATGATGAAAATTTGAATTCAATGAACAAAAAAAAGATTAACCTTCTTGTTTAGCCAATGTCTCAAGTACTGATGGATCTTCAATAGTTGAAGTATCACCAGAAATTTCTTCACCGTCAGCAATTTGACGTAGAAGACGACGCATGATTTTGCCGGAACGAGTTTTAGGAAGACCTTCAGCCATGTAGATCTTGTCCGGAGATGCGATGGCACCGATTTCTTTGCGAACATGGTTACGTAGAGCTTTGCGAGTTTCATCATTCATCTCTGTACCAGCGGCTAGAGTCACAAATGCTGCGATGCCTTGGCCTTTAAGATCATGTTTGAATCCAACTACAGCAGTCTCTTTTACTAATTCGTGAGAAATCAGGGCTGATTCTACTTCCATAGTGGACATACGGTGTCCTGATACGTTAATCACGTCATCAATACGGCCCAGGATCCAATGACATCCATCAGAGTCACGCATAGCGCCATCACCAGCTAGGTAATATCCTTGCTTTTCGAAACGTTCCCAGTAAGTTTCTTTAAAACGACCTGAGTCATTCCAAAGTGTCCGTACCATTGATGGCCAAGGTTGTTTGATGACTAGAAGTCCAGCTTCATTATCAGCGACATCTTCACCTTTTTCGTTTACAATGCCCACGTCAATTCCGAAGAATGGACGAGTTGCAGAACCCGGTTTGTTGGTTTGAATGCCAGGAAGAGGAGCAATCATGATTGACCCTGTTTCAGTCTGCCACCATGTATCAACAATAGGACATTTTTCTTGACCGATAATTCTATTATACCAGTTCCAAGTTTCAGGGGAAATAGGCTCGCCTACTGTACCTAAAAGACGTAAAGAAGAGATATCGTGTTTAGTGATATGTTCTTCACCCCATTTTTCAAATGCACGAATCGCAGTTGGAGCTGTGTAGAAAATACTGACTTTATGTTCTTCAATAATATCCCAGAAACGGTTTTCAGCTGGAAAGTTAGGAGCACCTTCGTACATAACAGATGTTGCACCATTATTAAGCGGACCATAAGTGATGTAAGAGTGACCAGTAATCCAACCAATATCAGCTGTACACCAGTAGATATCATCAGGCTTCAGGTCAAATACGTATTTAGTAGTAAGGTATGAACCTACCATGTATCCACCAGTGTTGTGTTGGATACCTTTAGGTTTGCCTGTTGAACCAGATGTGTAAAGGATAAATAATGGATCTTCTGCGTCCATTTCTTCAGCAGGACAATCAGTTGAGGCTTCAGCCATCATCTCGTGGTACCAAATGTCGCGTCCTTCTTTCATCGTTACTTCAGAGTTAGTGCGTTGTACAACGATAACGTCTTCAACACAATCAGTTGCATCAAGACCTTCGTCTACGATTGATTTAAGATCAAGAACTTTACCACGACGGTATGCACCATCAGATGTGATGACCATTTTACAAGTAGAATCAGTGACACGATCAGCAATAGCAGCAGATGAGAAACCAGCAAAAATAATAGAGTGAATTGCACCAATACGAGCACATGCAAGCATTGAGATTACAAGTTCTGGGACCATTGGAAGATAGATAGCAACGCGATCGCCTTTGGCAACACCACGTGACTTAAGAACGTTTGCGAATTTACAAACTTCTTCATGTAGTTGGTTATATGTAAGAGTGACGCGCTCATCAACTGGCTCACCTACCCAATAGTAGGCAACTTTGTCGCCATTACCTTCAGCAATTTGACGATCAAGGCAATTGTAGGCAATGTTTGTTTTGCCATTGACAAACCATTTAGCGAAAGGTTTATCAGACCAATCAAGAACTTTGTCCCATTTTTTGAACCATGTAAAGTTTTCAGCTACTTCAGCCCAGAACTGTTCTGGTTGTTCAATAGATTTTTTGTACATCTCTTGATATTGTGCTTCAGATGAGATATGAGCATTTGCTGTAAATTCAGCACTAGGTTTAAAAAGTTGACCTTGATTAAGAACGCTTGATTCTGACATTGACTCTCCAGGTATAAGGTGTAGATTATATACTATGTATAAATTATTATAAAATGTAATTTATCAAGAAATAGTGTCATCTTGTAGGTCAAAACGCACCAAATGGGTCATTTAAAGACTTTTTTACCTAAATATTGAATTTATTATCAATTTGTACGAGTAAAAAGGTTTTATAATGAGGTTTGTTGCGGGTATATTTGGTTTCGTCGGGGTTTCAATGGGTGCATTTGGTGCTCACGGCCTCAAGTCTATTCTCTCTAGTACCCAACTTATTTGGTGGGAAACTGCGACATTTTACCTTCTGATCCACTCTGTATTACAGGTCATCGTCACTCTTAATCAAAATAAATTTACCGAGAAATCATACCGCGTAATCAACATCAGTTTGACTACTGGACATGTTCTTTTTGCTGGAAGCTTATATACCTTAGCTTTGACTCAGATTAAAATATTAGGTGCGATTACTCCACTAGGTGGCACTGCCTATTTGACTGCTTGGTTATTTATTGCGTTTAATAAAACTCGAAAATGAGTTGCTAAGGATACCTCCCCTTCATTGCCCACACTTCCCTCGTAGATTTGACGACCCAATAAATCGACAAATCCATATTTAGTGCCAGGGAGTCCCCAAACTTTGATACTATCATTTTGGTAGCTGAAACCAGGGCCTTGATAAATTCTACCTAACAAATCTTCACGCTGATTGATTGAATACAAGCTATTGACTTGGTCTAATTTTTGTTGCAAAAATGTATGAACTTCAAAATCTTTTATGTTCTCTTTTAAAGAGTTTTGCCGATCAATGGTCTCCAAAGGATCAGCATTCATTTTGTAAAATCGGCCATCACTGTAAAGCTTATATTCTTTGTTCTGTACAAATGCTTTGAGTTGGGTATTATTTTGCAATGGTTGAAAATATTGGAAAAACCATTCATTTGGATTGTATCTATATTCGTAATCCAGATTTAGCCAACTCGAATAAATGTCAAACTCTACAAAGGGGTCAACCTCATTTGTTGTCCGTGTTGATGCAATACTCTTGATATCAAACCCTGTGCTTAATTGGATTATCCCCTCAAACAATGTACTGATGTCTAATAATGTCGAGTCAATGGTTCCAGCTTGAATCTGACCATTCCATTCAATGATGAGAGGCACTCTGATACCACTGTTTAGGGTTAATGCTTTACCTCCGTGAACATCTCTACCCTTATAACGGCTCACTATATTTCGATCTGTGCCATTGTCGCCCATAAATATGAGCACTGTGGTGGAATCAAGCTTTTGATTGACTAACTCTGTCCTTATTTGACCAACTATATAATCCATATATTCAACCATTTTTGAGAATTTCTCTTGCTTGGTTAAGCTAGAATCAGATTTGGTTTGAAGAGGAGTCAAAACAAATGGCGTGTGAGGTAGAACCATAGGATAGTATATAAAGAATGGCTCAGCTTTATGTTTATGAATTGCGCTTTTGATTTTTTGAAGGAAAAGATCGGGTCCAAATTCATCTTTGAATTTATGATACTTTGAGTTCTCTACAATCGTAGGATTCCAATAGCGAGAACCTCTTCGGGCATGATCTACATTCCATAAAAAATGTTCGTTGAAGCCAGTCCTTTTTGGACGCATCCCTCCTTGTTCTGCAAGTTGCCATTTACCCACAATAATGGTCTGGTAATCCATTTCTTTAAAATAATGACCTAAGGTCTTTTCACTTGGATTGAGGTAGCCAAATCCTAAATAGTTTTGAATTGAATTTTTACCTGTCAGGAGACTATTTCTACTTGGAGTGCATAAAGGAGTTGCATGCATGAAAGGATAAATTCGACCATTTCCGGCCATTTTTGTCAGCTCAGGGGTGTGGTAGGATTTACCACCAAAGGCTTCAATTGTTTCCACACCCAAGTCATCAGCTAGAATTAATATGACGTTAGGGTTATGAATATTAGCGAGTGAACTGGCGTGGTTGAATTGGATAAAGATAACAAGAATCAGAGTAAGATAAAATGATGGATTCAAAATGGGTCCGAGTTCAAAGAAGCAATACATCTTAGACGCGTAACATTTATTTCGCTCTTATTTTTTTAATTCAGCTTCAATGATTGAATCTATTGATTTACAAAACAAAAGAGGCAACCAAAAAAAATAGGCACCCCTAAGAATGCCTAAATACTATATGCCATATATTATATATTATTTTGAAATCAAAAATTTATCCAGGAATTTGAACAATAAATTCGGACTCAGCAATTTGGAGTTCAAATTTATTGAGTGATTGACCAGTACAAGGCCCTGAATCACATAACCCATCTT
>CAWVXU010000092.1:0-9501 GCA_963934255.1 uncultured Fibrobacterales bacterium | reverse complement strand
AAATTGTTTTTCAATATCAACAAAAAACTTTGAGTTTTCAACCGTTGGCAAAACTGTTCTAGAGTTGAAAATTGAACCTACAGCCCATTCAGGTTGATAGGCTTGTTTTGGAATCGGAATATTCAACCTAGCCCATACAATCATTTTATCATCTTGATATTGATCAGATTCATTGAGAGACATTGCATTCAAAATTGAATCTACAGGAATTGAAATTGAAAGTGTATCACGCAACCCTGTATACATATAAAGAGTGGAGTCACGATTTAAATTAGGGATTTTAACGCCCTTCATTAATGCTTGTCTTTTAACTGCAGTTGATGCATGTTTTTGAACCTGAATAGTATCCAACTCATTATTGACTGTATAGACACTGTCTAGGAGGGAGTCAGTTGACCAAAACATCGCGAGCATAGGAACTTCAGAGTTGTTTCCCAAATATTTATTCTTGATTGGAATCGTCATTTTGTCATCCATAAGTTCTATACCGATGTTGATAAAATGAAAGACCTCGGGGTCCTCTTCCAATTGAGTCAAAATATTACTCCAAATATCTAATTGACTGAGAGCTAAGCTGTACTTGGGAGTCTCGATAATTGTAGTGTCTAGCAAATATGTTGTATCTACTCCTACAATTAGAGTGTCGGAAACTAAAAAGATACTATCACTTTCCACAAGGTATTCTAATTCTAAATCTTTTGAATCAAGTGGCCACGCATCAATTCTATGATTCCAGAGCGAATCATTTTTAATACTCAATTTATATTTAGCCTCTTGATCTGAACTATAGTTTTCAGCTTCAGGGTAATAAGAATCAACATAATAATGGACTTTGACTTTTATATTACCCATCGAACTTAAATCAAGTTGAGGAGATAACTCATTGGCAAGGTAATTTTTATCGAGATAATAATGAACTCGAGGATTTAAGGAGTCAAGATCTTGTCCTAGTAATGATGAAGCTAATCCCCCTTGGCGAATGATAGAATCACCCATCCAAAATCTATTCCAAACCACGGATGAAAAGTCATCATTTTTGGTTAAATACAGATTAGAAGCTGCATCAGAATAATGTAAATAAGACCGTTGTCGAACTCCATCATTCTCTTCTAGAGAAAATGTTCCAGTATTTGCTGTTTGAACTTCAGCATCAATTGATGTTTTGGATAATATGCTGGACCCCTTGGCTGGATCTTCAGTCATAATACATGAGCTCAACACAAAAAGGAGGGCTAAAGAGTATCTTAAAATATTCATAAATATTCACCTAAAATTAGTTGCCACAAATATACAAAAAGCCATTGCTAGAAAACTGCAAATGGCTATTTAAATATAGTTTTGAGAAGTAAACTTAAGATTCAGCCGAACTTGCTTTACTCTGAGTCCTCTTCGGCTTTATTTTGACTCTTTTTAAATGTTTCAAGCACATCAGGAACCATGTCAATTACCTTATTTATCACCGATTCGCTTTTGGCAATAGGGAGTAACTTCACATTGCCATCTTTAACAACTAAGAAGGCAATCGGATCAATTGATGCTCCACCACCGGCGCCTGAAAGCTCTGACTTACCTTGGTTTCCACCTAAGCCAAAGCCAACAGAGACTCGAGACACTGGAATAATCGTCGCACCATCTGCTTCAATGGGCTGACCAATAACAGTCTCGGCCTGGGTAATCTGCTTGAGACCTGAGAGAAGTTTTTCTGCAAAATCTTGAATAGCCATCATTGTCTCCTTTTGAGATAAGATAAATAAAAAAACACTCGTTTAAAAAGAGCTAATTAAAAATGAACAAAAAAAAGACGAACTAGAGTTTAGTTCGTCTTTTAATGCAGATGCCAGGATTCGAACCTGGAGTCGCCTGATTCGTAGTCAGGAGCCTTATCCAATTTGGCCACATCTGCGGATATCGGCAAATATAGAACAAGTGCATATAACGTCAAGAGTATTTCACATTTTTCTACAAGTTTTTAGTCTTTAACCACTTTTGCAGTAAGCGTATAAGGACTTGGACGGTTTTCATCCGTTTCCGGAGCTGTTTCATAAGTCACAGAAACCCAGTATTTTAAAACACCCAATTTTGTTTCACTGTCACTATCAATACCCGTAATGTGGCGGTTTCCATCAATATACACGTCTAATGTTTTCATTTTATTGCGATTATTCACTCTATATACTTGAGTGTCATAATACTGCAAAGGCACTTGAGTAGTTTCGAATTCTATTGGCCCCACAAAACTCAACTGCATATCTTGATTATAGCCACTCAACGACAATGAAATCGAATCTTGAGCGTTAAGATAAAGGAAATAGACATCTTGATGATCATTAGCAAGACCAGATTGGTTTTTATCTTCTAGAAAGCCAGAGAAGACAAAGGCTTCTGTCACAGGGGACTCATCAACCCAATTTTTATTGTCACCAATTGAGTCAGCGTCAATTAACTGGTCGTTTGTAGTACCTTGGTCGTTTTCAAAATCAGTGTCTAAGTGTAAATGTGTCGAAAATTCGAGCTCAATTCTACCTTCAACATCATTTCCTTCTTTATCTCCAATTGATAGAAAAGTCAGCTCATAAGTTGTGTCAATCAGCAAGGAAGGTGTACCAATCACGCCTTTATTGCCTATAGGTGCGTCTGGATAAATACCTACACCAACACATTTGACGTATTTACCGCTACTCCAACAGTTGAGTTCAGGCTTCGCATTATAGCTAGTCGAGTCAAAACCTTTTAAAGTCTCACTAAATTGGACCGTAAGAGTGTCAAAAATTGACAGTTCTTCCTGAAAGTCTTTCAGCGAAGGAGGTGATTTGTCTTGATTATCACTACAGGCAACAAAAAAGAGGGCAATCAAAAGTGTTAAAATAGATGTTTTCATTTTATATTTCAGTTTCTAAAGAGACTTTTTAACAATTTAACACTTTTCTTAAACCCTAGGATTCTTTTGTGAATAAAAGCCAATTCAGTGAAATGCTAAAATTCAATCGCGGACGAACGATAGCGGCCGCGATTCTAGGTGTTCCCATATTTTTGGGACTGATAGCCATTATAGCGCTTTTTGCTAGCATGAGCTCAAGCTTACCTAGTTTAGAGCAACTTGAAAATATTGAGCCCAAACTCATCACCAAGCTGTTTGATAAGGATTCGACATTAGCTCACGAATTTTTTGTCGAGAAAAGAATCTGGAAACCATTTGAGGAAATTCCATTGAGAGTACCCCAAGCCGTTATGTCTATTGAGGATAGAAAATTTCAATCACATTGGGGAATGAACCTCTGGGCGCTCCCCTCTGTTGTTTTGGAAAAAATATTGAAAGGGACTAAGCTTCGTGGCGCCTCAACTCTGTCACAACAGCTAGCTAAAAATTTATTTGTAGGAGCTGAACGGTCGTATGTGCGTAAAATTAAAGAAGTCATGGCCGCTGTTATGATTGAGCAAGCTTACACCAAAGATGAAATTATGGAATTTTATTTAAATCAAGTTTATCTAGGTGGTGGTGCCTATGGTTTTGAGGCCGCTTCGCAACAGTATTTTGGAACCACACTCGACTCGATTACCCTCTCGCAAACTGCAATACTTGCCGGAATGCTACAAAGACCTGAAGGACTTCGACCTGACTTAAAACCTAAAGCTGCTGACGCAAGACGTCGAGTCGTACTTCACTCAATGTGCAATGCAGGCTATATCAGCCAAGAAGAGTTAGAGGAATCGTTAGCCGAACCAGTCATTTCACAGAAGCAAACAGGCAACACAGGAAAAGGTGCTTACTTTGTTGAAGAAGTGCGAAAATACATGGAAAAAAGATACGGTGAAAGTTCACTTTATTCTGAAGGTGTTCAAGTCCACACAACTCTTGACAAAACGATTCAAAATGCGGTTGAGTTTGCTGTAGACTCGGTCATATCAAATCTTCAGGAAAACTTAAAATATCGACATGGCCGTACAATGAGAATGCCCAAGTATCTCAAACTGAGTATTGACACGATTGTGGTGCACTGGGATTCGCTTTATCCGTTATTTAAAAAGGAATATCTCGACCCCGATACCGGTGGTATCAGATTTCCAGACTCACTACGCTATAGAAAACTTCAAGCAGCTGCAATAGTCATTGAAAACGAAACGGGTGCCATTCGAGCTATGTTAGGTGGACTAGACTATAAACTCTCTAAGTTTAATCGCGCAGTCACTGCAACACGCCAGCCAGGCTCATCATTCAAACCATTTGTCTACGCCGCTGCAATGGACAATGGGGCTTCACCTTCTGACTCAGTGACTGACCAACCCATTACAATACCTGACCCACTTGACATGACTAAAATTTGGCGTCCACACAATTATGATTTTAAATTTTCAGGAAAAATGTCTTATCGACGAGCACTCTATCTCTCTAAAAATTTACCTGCAATCCAAATTGGTCAACGTTACGGGCTTCGCAATATAGTGAATTATGCTCGCAAGTTCGGTCTTAAATCCCCCCTATCTGCAGTCCCTTCTTTAACCATAGGCTCCATTGGTGCTACTCTTATGGAAATGACCTCAGCGTATACTGTTTTTCCTAATGGAGGAACTCGTATTGAACCTTATTATATTGAATCAATGAGCACCAAAAATGGTGAGTTGATTGAAAAAAACATGAAAGAAGAATCCATTGTACTTCGCCCAACCTCAGCTTATCTCATGGTCAATATGTTGAAAGATGTCAATATTCGAGGAACTGCAAGCAAGGTTTGGGGCTCAGGCTTCCATCACCCTTCTGGAGGTAAAACTGGGACAACCAATGACTACACTGATGCTTGGTATGTTGGTTTTACCAAAAAATATACCATGGGTGTATGGGTGGGTATTGATTCTCACATTCCAATGGGGCGGGGACACACGGGTGGTGATGCAGCTACTCCAATTTGGATTAAAACGATGAAGGTCGCTCATGAAAAACTCCCTATCCAGCATTTTACCATGCCTAAAGGCATTACCTCAGCCACTATCTGTAAAGGCACACAGAAATTAGCGAATGATTTATGTTCTGAAAAAGAAAGTGAAATATTTACTCTTAAAAATCGCCCAAGTGAATATGTCAACCCCAAAGATTTACAAACCAACACAAAGTCATCAAGTAGAACTAATTCATTTCAATCAGGCAATGATCGGAAAAGAGATAAGAAAAGGGCAAGAAAAGTTTTTTAAATCCTGCACACCTATTAAGTCCTGCACATGAGTCACTTACTAAAGCTTCGCCACCACCATCCTTACATTCAGTTTTAAACACTGTAATCGCATCGGTAGTTTGCATCCACAGTTGGGCCTGGACTCTTAGCTGTATCATCATTACAACCAATCAATCCAGAAATTGCAAGTCCAAGCAAGGCAGTGAAATGATCAAATGTTTAATCGTATTATTAAAAATAAACTTATACAAATTAAATGCTTTCTTTAAAAATGAAATATTTCTTTATCTCCCTCGGCTCCAAACAAAGAAATAGCGGTGAAAAAATATTTATTTAAGTCTATATTTGCACTCACGCTCCTATAGTTCAGCTGGATAGAATATTGGCCTCCGAAGCCGACGACATGGGTTCGAATCCCGTTGGGTGCATATAAAAAGGGATAATGTCATCGATATTATCCCTTTTTATATGCACCTAATTGACTTGAGTAAGCATCCATTGCGTAGCTTTTCTATGATTTTACCCATGAAGCCGTGTCCAAACCATAATAAGCCTCCATAGCAGCGTATAGGTCTGGTTCTTTTCGCTTGAGATGCTTACCCTTCTCAAAATAAGTTTCACTGAGCACAGCGAAGAACTCTGCTGGATGAGTCCCCCCATATTGATTAATCAAACTTCGGCTTCTTTTGTTTGATCTCGATGTTAACTTCTTAAAGCCAGCACTCATCGCACCAGCCCAAACCTGAGTCAACTGCGGTGATAAATCATAAGGAACGCCATCAGCTGAGCCATCGGCTTGATCAAATTGATGTGCAAATTCATGAATCGCTACATTTTGACCATCAAACATGTTTTGGGAGCCTGACTGCGTATGACTCCATGCCAAAACCACCTTACCACCCTCAAAGGAAATACCGCTGACATGAGTAATTGAAGTGCCTGCTTGGCTTTGAGACTCTTGAAAGAAAGAATCTGGGAAAACATGAACACTATGCAGCTTTGAGTATGATTTACCCGGGCGACCTAATAATAAAATGGATGCATTACCTGCAATACTTAACCTTATTTCATCTGTGATATCAACCCCATCAAACCCTTGGATATCTGTTGTGTCAAGGAAATAGGAAACCTTTTGGTGAAAGGATGGAATCAAATTTTCCGGTAAATAGGAACTGAGTGGAACCATGGAGGTTAAAATTTCTTTAAACTCAGAAGAGAGTTGATATTCGTCCCAATTCACCTTTTTGGGTCTTAATAAAAACCAAATGAATAAAGCAACACTAGCTAAGACTATGAATCCCATCAAATGACCTCCTTAAGTAACACCTCGTCTGTAATATTTAGTCAATAATCATCATATAAAATGAACTTATCTTCATTAAAAAAACTGGGACTCCCATGTGAAAGAGAGCACAATAATTTGTTTCTAAGAGAAACTAAACTTCACAATGCCTAAAAGATTTCTTATGATTAAACACAAATTGAATTAAAAAAAACAAACAGGAGACTATAATGAAAAAAATTTTAATACTCATGGCCATTACAGCAATCACATTTACAGCTTGTATCACAAGTGAAGATTCAGAAGATGCAGTAGGAAACAGCAGCAATGGAAACAATGGAGACTATGGTGACACTGGAAACACTGGCTCTAGTTCTGAATTGATAGGTGAATGGAAATTCACAGAGATTGAAGATGGAATGACCATTGAAATGACCATTGAAATGAAATCTGATGGAACATATTCTATGGCTGCATCAGCATTTGAAATGGTCATGGGAAGCGAAGAAGGCACATATTCTGTTGATAAATCAGCAGGAACTATTACCATAGAAGTTACTGATTGTAAAGAAATAAGTGATGATCTTTCAGGTCTTGAAACAGTGGATTGTGACGAAGATAACACAGAAGCTGAAACATCAGCTTACACTGTTAATGGCTCAACTCTAACTATTATTGACATTGACGACGAAGGGGAAGAAGAAACGATTGTTCTTGAAAAACAATAATTTCTTTCTGAATTGAATTTGAAGGCCATTCTCATTAGAATGGCCTTTTTTTGGGGTTTATATTAAACTCAGTATTTATTATTACATTTATTATGTCCTGCCCCTATAGCTCAAGTGGATAGAGCCACCCTCTCCTAAAGGGTAGATGCGTGTTCGAGTCGCGCTGGGGGTATTTTAAAAAACTACGTCCCCTTAAGCTGAATAGAACCGACTTGTATTTAAGTTCACTGAACTTTTGACTTGTTCGTTTGAGTGCGGTAACTTAGACCTCAATACACCATATAACATTGTACCAGCAAAAGCTCCGGCAAATACAATAAATATTGAAAAGTGGCCTTTCCGCATGAGCACAAACATCGGCCCTGCAAAGCTATACACTGAGGGCCCAGCCAAGTCCGAAAAGTATGCCACCTGACAAATACCGGATGACACTCTTGTCATGATCATGAAATACAATCGGATTCACACCCCAGTCTTTCATTCTGAATTTCTTAATAAAAAGATTTCCTAAAATTCCGATAACAACTGTTAGTCCAATAATTCCATATATGGAGACTTTGAAATTGAAACATTTCTTGAATTCTAAACTAGGTAATTGAAGGTTACTTAAGCCTGAAATAGCATGCCCTGATATACAAACCACCCGCATACCTCGAACCAAAACCGATAAGGGTTCCAACGACAAAAAGCGAGTGTGCGCTGCTTGGTAAAGGACTAACACCAAACATATAGACGAGTACGGAAATCGTGAGGATAGATCCTCCGCCGACGATCATCCCCAAGCTCAGGCCAATAATCAGAGCAGAAAAATACCCAAGATATTCTATTATTGTTATAACGACTCCTATTGAAGCAAGGGTAGATTGAGTTGAGAATCTTTTCTGTGACATGATTTGCAAAAGTACCAATACAGCAACATTTATATCTCAAATAATCAAATTGAATTCAAGGAGCCTAGTATATTAAAATTTTTTAGAGCCGAATTGAAAACATTAAGAATAGGCTTATTGCACACATTTTTCTCTGGATTTGGGCAAACATTCTTCTTAAGCCTATTTAGCGGATATATCATCACAGAGTATAGTCTATCACGCACGGGATATGGCGGGCTCTATTCTATCGCGACTTTAGGTAGTGCATTTCTTTTACCCATACCTGGCGCTTGGATTGATAAGTTTAATCTTCGGCAATTTTCCGGAGTGACAGGCATATTAATCACCTTTGCCTGTATCTTATTTGCTTGGAGTCCTAATTTATGGGTTTTAGGATTTAGCTTGTTTTTGTTGCGATTCTCAGGTCAAGGCCTCATGTCACATATTGCATCAACTACTATGTCGAGGCATTATGGTTCCAATCGTGGCAAAGCATTGAGTATTGTCAATCTAGGGTACCCATTATCTGAAGCTCTTTTGCCCATTTTGGCGGTACTTATTATTCAATACTACTTGGAATGGCGGATTGCACCAGCAGCCATGAGTATTCTAGGACTACTTGTATTCATACCTCTATCACAAATATGGATTACTAAAGACTCTGAGATCGACATCCCCCCGCTCAAGAAAAAATCATATCACCCGTTGGCAAATCAGTGGACTCGCAGCGATGTAATAAAACATCCATTAATCTATTTCCTCATCCCAATCTTCACCATACCACCTTTTCTCATTACCGGCTTTTTAATCCAACAATCGGCTTTTGATCAATTTGGTCAATGGGACATTAATGACTTTAGTATGGCAGTATTTCTATTTGCAATTTTTCGTGCCACCGGGAGTATAGGCTCAGGCCCTTTATTAGACAATTTAGGAGCTACAAAGCTTATTTACCTATATACTCTGCCAATATTAACAGGAATCGGCCTTACGTCTCTTGGGTTGAGCCCATTTTATCTATTTGCTCTAGCCGGCATAACTGCAGGTGCGGGAGGGAGTATCAAGACATCTTTGTTAAACGAAATTTTTGGGTCAACACACTTGGGAGCCATTCGTTCTGTGGTTAGCTCATTTATGGCAATTTCTACAGGCATCAGCCCTTTGTTATTTGGATCACTCCTGGACCATGGACATAGTATGCAGGCAGTCTTAAATGGCTCTATAGCTGCAAACTTGATATCAATCATTCTATTGAGTATTGGCCTCAAGGGTTTCATAGATAAAAAATAATCATAAAGAACTAAATGAATATTCTATCGTCAAATAAATACTAATTCAAAAAAAAAGAAAAAAAAAGCCCTTACCATTGAAGGTAAAGGCTTTTTTTGCTTTATGCAAAGACTGAAATTACTCAGCAGCAGCTTCTGGAGCAGGAGCAGCTTCAGCAGGAGCAG
>CAWVXU010000091.1:0-9631 GCA_963934255.1 uncultured Fibrobacterales bacterium | reverse complement strand
ACAACATTGGGAGTGACTTTTGATGATGGAATTTGTAATATTCCAGGTAGTGTGAAGATTTTAACTGAAGATTGCACAAGGCCTAAGTTAGTCAATTCTTGGATTTATGACGAGGATAATGATGGGGTCGCCGAGACGATACGAGTCAAGTTTAGTGAGCCCTTTTATGATTTTGATAAACTTTCATCTATTGATTGGCCGAGTGAAGGTGGCAATAATTTAAATTCAACATTTGCTAAGACATCCTATGATACGCTGGCTAGTGGTGATGTTGATTCAAATAAAATCATTATCGACCTGAGGGGTGAATTTGAATTTGGAACTTCGGCCGACACTTCTAATACTCCATTCTTAGATTATTACTGGGACTCGGTCAAAATTCGAGACAGGATTGGCCCTGTCATTGTCTCTGCGCAAAAAACGTACCCCATAGAACCCCAATATGCCACCTTAAAAAATGGAGAATATCAATTTCATGATAGTCCAATTAAAATTCGTGTTGAGACCTCGGAGCCAATCAGTTTTGATCCAGATCAATTACAACAATTGTTTATTTATCAAGACAAAAATGGTGAGTTTTTTGAATATGATTTGATTCAGTCAGTTAACCTTGGTGAAACAGAAAACGAATGGATGATCACTATTGCAATTGGCTCAGAAATTCAATTGGCATTATTTGATTCGGTCTCATTTAATGGGTCTTCTAATTTGCAAATTGAAGATGATGAGGGGAATCCAGCAGGTAGTTTCTTCGTCGAAATAGAAGAAGGTAGGCAGGTGACAAGAAATGAGCTTCAAACTGTCTTTAGAGAGCCAATCTTTGGTACAACTTCAAAGTCAGAGACTCGTTTCAAAGATCAAATGATTGGATTGTATGATGATGATGGCAATTTCATTAAATTAGTACCTATTCAAGTAGGTATGAACCAGGACTGGGTTGCGCCCTATAATTTTGTAAATGGAAAATTTGTAAATGGCGCTATTTGTAATGATGAAATGGCGCCCGAACCATTTCCCAAAAATTGTTTATCCTCTCTTGCAATGTTAACATCTGCTGACGCTGGAGCATATAAAGCTAAGATTTATATATTTGATCATTTAGGATATTTTGTCACTAATTGGACACAAAGTTTTGGGTATTGTGGAGAATTAGATAACCCTTATCGGGCTCAAAGTAGCTCCAATAAAGGTGCGCTAGTGCATGATTTAGTGTGGGATATGAAAGACGTCAATCATCGGAAAGTGGCCACTGGAATCTATATTTGGAAGGTGATTCTTGAGTTTGAAAATGGTTCAAATGAAACAGTGGTTCAGCGCATGGGGAGTGCTCGTCGAGATGTGAAATGCCGTTATTAAAAGAAATAAAGGTAGATCACATTTGAAGTATTTGAGGAGTGGGTGGTGTTGGGGGCATTATCTGCACTATTTAAGCTACAAATGGGGGCTTTGATTTGCTAATTTAAGGCATATCAGGTACATTTAGTATACAGGCAGTTTTAAACTAACACAACCAGAGGAGACAAAATGAGTCATATTTTAAAATATTTTATCGTCATTATTTCGTTCTCTCTTTTACACTGTAGTGGAGACGCAACTGGATCCAATAGCGAACCTAACGGCACAGGCATAGATGATTTACGAATTGAATCCATAAAACTTTCGCCACCGGAAGATTCTGTTCTTGTAGATTCTCGAGATGGTCAAGAGTATAACCTGTTCTATTTAGATGAGCGGTGGTGGTTTGTTGATAATCTTAATTTTGAATCTAACAACTCGATGTGTTTTGATAACTTGAGTGAAAATTGCCTTCAACAAGGGCGGCTTTATTTAGGTTCTGAACTTCTCCAAAATACTAGCGACACAGCACTTTGTCCTGAAGGCTTTACGATTCCTAATAATGAAGATTGGGGCTCACTTTTTGATCATCTTACTGGCTTAGCGTTACTTGAATTAAGAGAAGATGATAACTGGTCAAATTTATTAAACCAAATATCTGTCTTTAATCAAGAAGAGACCAATGTTCCTTTTGTTGATTCATACACCGGATATGTTAACGGAGATCTTGAGTCGAAATTTCCTGAGTCTATTTCATGGTGGAGTAACTCACTCTATGTCAACAATAGTGACTTGAGGCATTTGATGGAAGTCTCAACTTTCCCTCAAGAGATTCTTGAACTCAGTTTCGTATTTAATTACGAGCATCGTGCAGTTCGCTGTGTTTCATTAGAAGAGTAAATCAAGCTTCATTTTTTGATTTGATTTCTAGTTTGAAAATCTTCAATACGATGTAGTGTTTGTATTAAATTAATTCATTTCTTCATTAGTATTCAAACACCACGATGCTTTCATGAGTAGTGACAGAAGAATATTTATCAAACACCTGAGTCTTTATGCAGTTTCACGTTGACAGACGATGGCCCCAAGGTAAACAATCATTTCTTTGAAACTACCTTGAGGGATATTGTCTAATTATCGAGGGCAGTCGAGGGCACATGCAGAAGGTCATAATGAATGAATGTCTCAAGTTTATCTTAAGGGGGACCCATACGTTGAAGGCTATACTAGGGCATCTGATCCGAGTGCTAAACTAAGGATATTTGATATGACTCCAATAGCTGGTGCTCTGGTGCTGAGTTAGATATTGAGTTTGATATCTAACTGACATAGGTTTAATCTCTAAGTATCTTGAGGAAGTGCGACCGGAGTGTTAAATTGTGTGAGCGATGCAGTGATGGAGTCAATAGTATGGATATCAATGATTTAGAGCCCTTTGAGTTGGATCTTAATTCACAAGTAGAGTTTATGGCAGTCTTAGGACTCAGGCTGTCTGAGGAGCCCGTGCAAGGCCACCCTCTGACTGAGTATCTCAATGCCTGTTTGTTATGCGATCAAGAACTAAAATCACTATCTGACCCATCTGAATTAACTCACACTGAGCTTGCTGAAAAGGCTTTCACTATATATCATCAGGTGCCCTTAATGAGTGATGGGTTTAATTCAGTCATCTCTGGAGATAGGCGGCGTCCTAGTGAGGTTTTGACGGACCGATATGAGTTAAAGAAATACGGTAAAATCGCTCAACATGCTCAAAAATGTCGTTCGAAATATCTAAAACAAGGTGAATTTGAACAACACCTGTCCCAATTGAGAAAAGGTGAAGGTTTGTGGAAGTTAGAAGTCGCACTGCGAACATTTAAGATCGACAAAATGCCTGCTCCGAGTCTTGAGAAGTATCAGAACATTTTGAATCAATTAATCATTTTTAAAGGCATTCGTGGTGCCCACTTGATCTATGAGTATTTAAGGTTGAATAAAATCTCAAACCAACAAATTAAAGCCTTTTTTAAGAAGTGGAAAGCCAACTGTCTATATGGAATTCATTAACATTTTTGTAAGAATTTAATATTTGGTTTTTCCATCAATTCTCATTGTAAATTGAAGTTATTTTCTCGTCGATATATTTCTGCATATCCCTTTGCGTAGCAATTGGAGAGTTTAAGATGATACAAAAGTGAATCTCAACGCCTTTTTTTGAGAAAAACCTACCTGCATAAGAGAGTACACCACCCATAGATCCTGATTTGGCTTGGATTTTAGCAGAAGAGTCTAGTTTTTTAAATTTGTATTTAATTGTTCCAAATCCCTTATGTGGGATAGAACTCCAAAATGAAAGAGCGCTTGTAGATTGACTTACTTTGTTCAAAAATGTGGTCATAAATTGTGTTGACATTTTGTTTGCGACTGACAGACCTGAACCGTCTTTTTGGTCTAAGCTAAGAGGAAAACTTTGTTCAACAAATGAGCTGAGTTGACTTTCTTTTTTGGGTGTTGATTTTAGATATTGATAGAAGGCTTCAGCATAAAGATTAATACTTTTAAAATTCATTGAGGTCACTAATTTTTGTAAAGAGGGCGAAGAGTATTCAAAGCTTTTTGTTAAAGATGTTATGGTATCAGTTTGGACGCTGTTTTTGTTTGTATTCACGCTGATGTTATTTGTCAATAAATGTTGTGTTAGGTCATTGATAAATTGAAATGTTGGCTGAGGTAAGGAGCCTTTGACACGAAATTCTTTTGATGCCAAAGGAACTGTTCCTGTGAGATGACGCTGTGTAATGCCAGGCCCACCATAGATATACACTTGGTCGCCAGAATTTTTATTACCTGTTGTGACATTATTTATAAATAGTTTATTATTTAAGTAGGGGACTGTGTGGTGAATCTTGGCATTACCACCTATTGAATCCCCAGGGGTAAAATAAATCATAAATAGGTTTTCGTGGTAATTTATTGAGTTTGTTCCGGTTGCGTAGTAATTACCAATATCACCCCAACTCCAGTGGTTAGGGATAGTTTTGTGGGGTGGTAATTTAACTAGAGCTGTTATCCCATTTGCGAGTGATGTTACTTCGTTGAGCTTCAATTGATGAGTTATATATTTAAACAAAGTTAATTGGTCAGTTTCATTTGGGTAGCGAAATGAACCTAGAGATGGATCCCAATCACCTTGAATAAGTAATTTTTTAAATTCCCTATTTGTCTTTTGTAAGTAAAATTTTGTTTTAAATTTAAAATCGGATCCTTGCTCTTCAAGGATAAGACCTGTAGTTATCAGTTTCTGTATTGATGCGGGCGACATGAGCTCTTGATTTTTTTTACTATTTAAAACTTTCCCTTGAGCGGTTGTAAAGTTGAAGGAGATGTCATTGTCTTTGATTGTAGAAGCAAAAAGTTGAGTGCTAATTAATAAAATAAAAAACAGAAATCGCATCGGTTATAAACACTTTCCCTGGGGGTTTGTGAATTTGTTGAAAGACACTGGCGATACTTGAATAATAAAATAGAAAACAACACTCTTCCTTAGTACAAATAAAGGGTTAAACTAGCTTGAGTCTAGAATAATTCCTGATCATGCCAAATTCCTTCAAATAAAACAATGATTACAAAATTAAGGATGAGGATTTAAGGGGAGAAATTGGGTGACACTAGATAATCCTACAAAATGAAGAAGATACTCATTTGCTTCTCAATAGCAACATTCATTAGCTCTTTAAAATCAGTCAAAAATCCCGACTCAAATTCTGTAAGCTCTTGGTTGATTTTAGAAATAAAAAAATCAAAATCTTCAAGGACTTGTGAATAATTTATGATACTCCATTCTTGCTCTTCACAATCCTCAATATTGAGACCATACTTGTTGTTTAAATATTCAAAAAAATCTAACAAGCTGATGGAATAAAACTCAGAATCAGAATCAAGAGAAATGATTGATGCGGGGTGAGTGTCATCAATGGACGAGGCGGCTACAATTTTTCGTATAAAGTATTCAAATTTTTCCATAATATTATCTTCGTTTTTTCGGTTTAAAGTCAAGTGCAGTTACTTAGATAACTCAGTGTCCAAGAAAAATTTCATGACAGACTGATTATTGGATAAATAGATACTATCAATCGCACTGGCTTCCAACAATAAAAGCTTATCTTCATTTACTTTCATACCCACGGTATAGCGAGCAGACTGACCTTGAACTAAGTGAATCCAAGAAGACCACCAAAGGGTGTCTTGAAAAGCATCTATTTGAAGCTGAGAACCTACGGGGTGATATCCACGCTCTCGCAGGCTCCTCTGTATATTTCCACTCCAAAACTCAAGCGAGGCCTCTGATCCACCTGGAGTCTCATTATCATAAACTTTGGCTTTCATCATCAAACCATTTGCTTTGAGCACTCTTAATTCATCTGAATCACGAACGACTTCAGCAAAGCTAGCTGGAGTCTTCCAAGTGACAGCGCAAGACATAAGAAAAATTGAAGAAATAATGAGCGTCATACTCATGCATAAATTTTTCATTAGAAACCCCTTTCAAGCGTATGAACACCTAAGGTGTTTAACCAAGGGATTGCGACTCTAGCCTCACCTTGAACCGGAGGAGCAAAGGCTCGACATTCAATATTTAGTTCAACCGTTTGAGTTTCTAAGCGAAGCTCTAAATATCGTTTAATGACTTGGTTTCGCTCGATTTCCAATTGGTCGAGAGAGTGGGCTAGATGAGATACCACATGTGGTGTTTTACTTTCTCCAATAGCATTCTGATAATAATTATTGAGCGTGTCCAAGGCCGCATGGCGAGACCCAGTATTGACAATCTGATAAGATATGTCGCTATGATTGACAAACACCTTTGTGGGAGCTAGTTTCTTTAATGACTCTAAAGATCTTTCAGCTTCCTCTTTGGGGAGTTTGTACTGTGCGAGATCTCGTCCTACTTGGAGAAGTCTCCATGCGAAGTGAGGGTTTAATGCCTCTGATATGGCGTCGACACATTTACTTGGCTTTTGCCAATCTAGGTGGATAGTGTAGACGCTTTTTTGAGTTGGGATGCCTTCGTTCTTATCTAGCTTAGCAACATTGAGTGTGGCCTGCACTTTTTTCAAATTGACTCTCATTGAGTTTTTATCCAAATTTTGTTGAACCTCTATGAGTTGGTCTGATTGACTCGGGTCAACCTTCTTTTCTTTTGCATAACTGATTCCAACAAGGGAAATACAGAGTATCATGAAATATTTCATCATTATTCCTCCATCGCTTTCTTCACGGAATTTTTCCAATCCTGTAAATAAATTTGTTTGATTCCTTCACTTGGGAAATCAATCTGTATCACTCTTGCGTCTTCCTCATGCTCAAAGGATTTGCCTCTTAAAGCGAGATAGCTCCATCGCTGATCTTGAGCGTCGACTCGGAACTCACACCAGTTCCAAGGTGTAACTGAAGACTCCATCACTTGGCACTCGACAATTTCATATCGATTTTTTAATCTCTGAGTTAAAGCTTCAGTCCAGAAATTGACATCTGCTTTGGGTAAGTCTGGATTGAGCCATGCTCGAATAGAGCTTCCATTGCCGTGAGTCGCTCGCCATAATTTGGGGTTCCAAGAGTTCTCATGAGGGACATCTACTTTGACAAAACCATTGACGAGCTCGAGCTCAAGAGCTTCATGCTGATAGCTTTGGTAAAGACCCCAAGGACGTACTTGGTCAATCCAAGCAATAGCATTGGGTATATTATGATAGGGGGTGCGCCTGATAAAATTAAAATTCACAGTCAATGTGGCCCATTTAGCTTTTTCTTTCAAAAGCGCTTGTTGTTGTTTTAAAATTTGGATATCTTGTATCACTGTTTCCAGATATTTTAATACCTCCGCTTTTTTTTCTTCACTGACCGAGGCCAGTATTTCTTTATATTTGGCTTCCATTAAATGCAGTTGTTTGAGCCTTCGCTCCACACCACCCATGTTAAGACTTAAATCCTCAGCGCTAATTTTCTCATGAGTGACTTCACCCAAAGGTCTGATTAAGTTCATTGCTTGGTCTAATTTTGTTGCAGGAACTTTGTACTTACGAAAATGCTCATTGGATTGTAGAAGTCTTGAACCGATGCTCCTTAACAAAGTGTCTGACTTCAAAGGTGCAACTCCTGGCCATTTGGGTAGAAGCTCGATATGACCAGTCTCTCCGAGAATTCGCGAAGACTGAATCTCTTTTGAAGATCGCCCGACTTTAGAATTGACCAATGCTTCGAGTGCATTATACCTAGGCTCATTTATCAACGGTTGAGCGGGGCTCTCAAACTTTGGCCTTTTATCAGGAGGTGATGTTTTTTTGAGAGTAGAGAGACTACTCGAGTTATCTAGCCAACCTGCTAGATCCACATCATCGAGACTCATGCTCTTTGATGAAGTAACATGCCTACTTGCCGAATGTGAGGATACTAAAGCCAGCTCCTCGCTTGATTCTTCTTGGTACCCCAACTCATGTATTGAGCTAGCGCATGCAGAAAGCATGAGAATACTCGAAATACCAATCCCCGGAAATAGACTTTTAAAATGAAAGTTCACCATTTACACCTCGATTCCGATGTAATATATCAAATACCCATGGATTGGTTTGTGAAAAAAGAAGGTTTCTACTGAAACCAAATTGAAACATTAAACTAATCTAGGAATGAAAAGGAAACAAATAAGTTATCATTTTCTCAGTTAAAAACTGGGCTAGAGCTCATCAGTTTTTCCTGACCTTATGATAATCAGTTAACTCAAAATGAAAATCCAAATAGGTACTATATGAAGTCTGTCGACACAAAGGCCAGCTTAGAATGGCAAGATTGTTTGAAAGATCTTGGATACACAGGTTATATCAGGTTTCACTCGGATAAAAGGTAAATAAGGGTCACTAAGGTGAAGTAGTTACTTCACCGCGCTCCACTGACCTTTTGGACGACCTTACCAATATAAGCCAAAAGAATTACGGTGGAGACACCGCCTACGATCGCAAGCCAGATATTTGAGCTTTTGGAAAGATCTAATTCTGAAAGGCCGGCGCCGGCAATAGCCACCAAGATAATTCTAGGGGAAAGTCCGATAAAACTCCCCATGAGAAATAAACTCGTTTTGACCTGCGATGCTGCCAAGAGCACGTTCGTTGCAGCAAAAGGCATAATAGGAGATAAACGAATAAAAGAGATGAATAAAACAGCTTTATAGCCACTCTTTAGTAGGAGTTCTTGATGGATTTCTGCGGTTTTTTCTTTGCGCAGTAGTGCTTGATAACTGCCCTCTTGGACTATGAGTTTAACCACGACAAAAGAAAAACAAGAGGCAGTCACCACGGCAAATAGTGCAATGATAGGCCCTTGGATGATCCCAAATAACATACCGGCAATTAACGAACATGCATGTGTGGGGATCAATGATAGACCAGCAAGAAGAACTGCACATGCAAAATAAACGAGTATCCTTGTCTCGTTCAAGCTCCCAAAGACTGATAACCAAGTCTCAGAGGTTGATAATAGTGCTAGTAAGCCTAATCCGGGCGCTAATACTGTGAAAAGCATCAGAGGTCCGAGAGGTCCAAGATTCTTTGTTGTTTGCCAAGCTGTTTGGAATTTGTTTCTCATCGGGTTGTATCATAGAAATTATACGAGTATTTACAAAGTGTCTACTGATTATTCTGATGCTGATTAAGTGTTAAGTAAAATAGGTTAAGTGAGAATGCCTTGATAAGTTATTTTTTTTGTACATCGAAATAATAAAAAATAAGGATAGGCTCAAAGTGAGCCTATCCTTATTAAAACATATTTCAATTCAATGAAT
The DNA here is from genome assembly GCA_963934255.1 of uncultured Fibrobacterales bacterium. Classification (GTDB taxonomy): domain Bacteria; phylum Fibrobacterota; class Fibrobacteria; order Fibrobacterales; family CAWVXU01; genus CAWVXU01. The sequence continues at coordinate 483 of CAWVXU010000091.1, read as the reverse complement.
GAATCAATTATCGAATCAAAAGAGTTTGACTCATTCTGTTTCCTTTGTGATTCACTTGAAGGTAATATTGACCTTGAGTCAGTTGGCTGAGGTCTTGAGTCCATTGATTGGTTTGACGCTGACTTGAATAAATTGTTTGTCCATGTATGTTGTAAATGGTCACACTAGTGCTTTGGCTTTGATCCAAGTCTTGAATTTTCAAGAACTTATTTTGGAAATTAATTTGGATGGATTGTAAATTGGTGTTGGCGTTGTCAAAAAGAGATGTCAAACTCCCTTGCTCTTCTAATGCTGGAGGTGCATCCACCGTGACAAGGTAAGAGACGGTGTCTTTGGTTCCATTTTCATCTTCACCAATCACTCCGACGATAGATGTCCCACCATCTGTGCCAGAAAAGACCATAAGAGAAAGGTTCCCCCAGCTTTTGTGTTTAAATACTAAATCAGAAGGGTCAATGACACTTGGGTTGGTAGAAAAGGTCG
>CAWVXU010000090.1:0-10560 GCA_963934255.1 uncultured Fibrobacterales bacterium | reverse complement strand
AACGAGCGTAGCTTCGGAATCGGAGTTTGCGGCCTGGGCATCAGGATCGAGCGTAGCTTCGGGGTCAGCGTTAGGAGCGGACGTAGTTTCGAGATCGACGTTTTCGGACTGGGCATCGGGCGCGGGCATGGCTTCAGGGTCAGCTTTTTCGGCTAGAGCATCAGAGGCGGGCACATCATTTCTTATCTTTTCATCTTTATTTTCATCTTTATTTTCATCACTCATGATTTACTCCTAAATTAGCGTATGACCGCAACTTTCCCCTTCTGCACTACTTTATTATCGGACTCTATAGCATAAAGGTAAAGCCCTGTCGCAACTAACTTTCCATGATTATTCCTAGCATTCCATATATATTCAGGAGAACTGAGCTTACCATCCTCAAATACAACAGATTTTTTCAGTCGTTTGGAGCTATGAATCAACTCACCATTTAAGGTAAATACTCTCACATGTAAAGGTTCACCAATCTTGAGACCCTTAATTTTGTGTAAGTTTTTAAAGACAATTCCACCGTTTTTTCTATGATCAGAACGGTAATGTCTATAAGGGTTTGGAAAAGAATAAAAGCCTTCATCCGAAATTGCAATTTTCCAATCAAATTGATCCACTGTATCTAATCCGAGCCCCTGATTACAAAGTGAATTTAAAGTGCGATTCGGCGTATCATAGCACCAGAACAAATAGCTATAGGTTGAATCAAAATCCCCGTCAAGAGTACGACCTTTCCAATCTGATAAATTGGAAAAAACTTGAATTCGAATACTATCATTAGAGTAGAAATTCCTCTTTGGATACACAACAATAGTTGAATCATTGTTTTCAAGCTGTATTGATTTTAGTTGTACAACATCCCACTGTGAGCGCTTGGATGTCAAACGTACTGTCCGATTACCTGAACCCATTCTATTGAAATCAAGTGAAAAAATACTGTCAGAGTTAAATACATTGTATTCAACTAAGCGACTATCAAATGGTATCCTGATAGGAGCGTCTGGCGCTAAACTACCGCCGGGCTGAGGAAATAAATTATCTTGTTTCACTTGAAAGGTACTTGCATCAATACTCGTAGATATTAATGAATCTTTTAACAAATCGGAAGGCGCAGGCGCAGCCCAAGAAAGATCTAATTGGTTCCCGGTGGAATCTCTTATTTCATTACTTATCCAAACATGTATTCTATCACCTATCATAAATGACTCAGGAGGTGGGCGGACCTTAAATGAATCACTCACGGTCATATAGTTCGGTGTAAAAACTAAGGTATCAATGTATTGAATTGATTTTGAACCATTTGCTAATGTTGAATATATCCGTTTAAAATATTTAGAATATTTAGAATCAATTCTAGAAACTCGATTACCTAATTCACTCACAAAATTCACCAGTGAGTCCTCACTTAGCCCCCTAGATAAATTATCAAAAACAGAAAATATTTTAATATGATGGTGAATATTAGATTCCATTACAGGTTCAGTAAATGCAAATATCAAACGACCATTAAGCGGAATAGATTGGATTAATGAATCACGAGTATATAGAGTATCTTCTTCGTGTGTCGGCTCATAGTAGACTTTAACTTTCGGGTAATCATTATAAACTAATCTAATGGGTATTTTCAAAAGTGGATTAAAGAAATCATTTGTCTGAAGGTAAATCGTATCAACAAGAATAGAATCGCCCACAAGCTGACTCACATCAACACTAAACTGCATCGTTAAATCTTGAAATTGATTTAGAGTAATTGCAACTGCAGGCTTAAATCGAGAGCTATCTGTTTTTGATTCAACATAAACAGATAAAAGTGTACCCGTAGTGTCTTTCCAATTTAGCTTATAACTAAGCCATGTAGATTGATCTTGTAAGGTATAGACCGACGAAATCACCAATGGTGCGGTTCCTGTACTAGTAAGTACTGAATTAATTGACTTCATTTCTGTCTGGCTACCTAGCACCATATCGAAAGCATTCACTAATGAATCAAGTGCTAATTTGAAATTTGTTGTATCAAGTCTAGGGTATTTTAAAGCAACAGTGTCTTCACGAAATGCACCAGTCACATCGTAAGTTACCATCCTCAGACGATGGTGCCTTTGGTACCAATCGGTTAGATTGTCGCGACCAACTACCTGTAATTTATCGGCGCCCATAATAATTTCTAAAGTATCTCCATAGAGGGCTTCAGTCCCTAGAATTAATGTATCACCTCTTGAAATCGGCTCAGGCCAACTAAGACAACAAGCACCCGTCGAATCTACTTCTAATAAATACCATTCTACATAGGAACTATCAAAGTTGATTTCATCGGGGTCGCGATCAAAAGCCACAATTTTATTCGGAACAAACGGAATGACAGTTAAACCTCGATCACTATAAATGTCTAGATTTTGGTATATCAATGTGTCCTTATAATTTGAAGGGCTATCCATATACGCCACATTTTTAATAGAGTCAATCCAAGGTATGTGATTAGGAACTAAGATGATTTGTGTTCGTGTTTCAATATTTCCATCACGAGATATCACATACACAGTATCAATAGTAAGGTCAATTTCTTTAGGTCCTAGCTCTACCATAGGAAGTGTATCAATAGGGTCGTGAGGAATTTTCACTTCAACTGAATCAACTACATTTAAAGTATCTCTAAATAATATCAAGCTATCCGAGTCTTTGACTTCAATCTTCACATGAGTATCATTTGAGTCTAAAGCAACAATTCGTATCAATACGGAATCACCCATTTGGATTCGATAGAAACCCATAGGGTCTACTTGAGAACTACTGTCACCTTGTGAGCCACCTTTGGGGTATGTCACGAAAACAGAATCCTCTGGTGCAATATTATAATATTGAAGATGAACAGAATCTTTTTTTGAAGCCCAACCTAAGCTATCTGACCAATTTAAGATAATGTTAAAACTATCTGCTATGGTATCTAAAGGAGTATACACAATCTCATGACGAAACCAACCAGCAGGCAGCAGGCCCACACTTTGATTAATGGGGAAATTTCCAATTAATTTAGCATCTTCAGAATGAGTTAAATTCAGCTCTTCTGGGTTATCATAATCAAAACCAAGTATTTTAATTCTAACGGTATCCAATCGATTTATTACACGATAAAGGGAGTCTGGATTAAATACTGCAAAGGGTTTCATCCCAATTCTAATTGAATCTATCAAAATATCACGAGGCCGAACATTCCATTTCAACACCATAGAATCAATCCGAGGTGAAACTCGATCACGATCGGAAGATCTCATCTGAACATGATATTGATAATGATTACCGTTTGTTTTAGTTCCCACAGGAAATTCTTGAGCTGCATTTAACAAGACAGAATCATCACTAAATATCCCATCTGAAGAAAATCTATAATCAACTGAAATGTTGGTATCTATCCCTATAAAACTTGATGCCCATTCAATTGAATCTTTAGTAGGGTCATATGGTTCTGCTAAAAAACCTGCAGGAATGACCAAATCACCTGAACGATAATTTGCGGTATCATGATAAAAATCAACATTGCTCCACGCTGTCACCCAGGACTGATCTTCATAATTATAGGTTGAAAGTATATTTCCTAAATTATCGACACCAGCATTAACATTACCATAATAATGAACTCTTTTTCCGTAGTTATGCGAATAGTTAATTTGCCTAGTACTCAAATCAAAATCAGTTTGAGAAGCCAAATCCATTATCCTCGGGCTTCCGGTCATTTGGAAAAGAGATATCTGTGCAGCCGTGTCAGCTGCTGTTTTTTTGTAATTACCAAAATATGAAATAGCTAATCGACTTGAATCGGGGCTCATCGTGAGTGTGGGATAAAAACAACTATTACAACCTGGAGTGATAGTTTGTACTGCACCAAGAGTTTGATTTGCAGTATTAATAGTACGTGCAAAAACAGTGTTTCCGTCCCCATAGGTGATTGTAAATAAATCATCATCCACCGCAACTACATCAAATGTTTTCATAATCAGATGTGAAAATGTTCTCCCGCGACCAAGAGTGTTAGTAGTCACAAGTATTTTTTGCATACCAGCAATAGGAGTTAATGAATCTGTATAAGCTGACAAATAAATTTCACCATAGAAAGGGCCGCCTACTAAATCACCTTCTTGCCATGCAAGTAGAATAGTGCCGTTTTGAGCAACCTTCACTATGGGACTTCTTGGGGGCTTCGAGTTGATGGTCAGAACAGTATCTGGTCCAAATAAGGTATCACCTTCAGGGATCTCTACTCGAATACCTATTGAATTTGAATTTTCTTGCAAAACATGAGCGACTACAGTTTGAATAAGTGATGTATCAGCTAAATCAGACCCCACCATCAAATCAAAAGTTGGCTCGCCTCCACGAGAGACAACACCAACAGTATCAATTTCGAAAGAGGTAGGCCACTTAGCTAGATGATTCCTGTGTTTAGACGATGCATGTTTAACATAGCCTCCGACCCATGACCCCCAGTAAGCAACGTAGTTACCATCATCATCGGCTACCATTGAGAATGAGTTAGGCGGACTATCTGTTCTGCCATCATCATCTTTTGCAATAAGACCGATGTTTGACTGTATATCAGAATCTAATCCATCGAGCACATAATTGTTAATATAAATTGCATCTGCTTCCCCTATGTCAGCATTGGATCCAATATGCATATCTTCCCAGGACATCCAAGCCACCCAAAAACTATTATCGGCGCCAGTTTGGATATATGAATTTGCACTTAAACCACCATTAACAATGCTCGATGATATTGTTGTATCGATTATTGGAGAGTAAACTGTACCCACTGTATCAATCCGAAGTATTCCACCCCATTCGTTACTTACAAATAGCGAGTCTGCTGTCGTACCTGAAAAGTCTGCGGCAAAATCAACAATGATACGCTCACCTGCAAAGCCTTTTGTAGCAAAAAAATTTATCATCACAAGTATAATGAGAAAATTACAAAGCCTCAAGAAAATCATGAAGGCTCCTTTTTAAAAAAAGCTTGAGAAGAAATTTCATCCAAAAAATTAATTTCAAATTTCTTACGCTCTTTTTTCCATTGAGTTTTAAGATTCTCTTTATGAATTTCTAAAACACGTTTCTTCTGAGAGGATTCAACTAAGGCCTCTCTAGCAAGTTCAATATTATGCTTTTGTTTTTGAATTGCTTCCTGTTTGAGGACGACTTCACGCATCACACTTGAAGCATAATGCAATCTATGCATGCGGTTTTGTAAATCTTCAGTACTAGTAACAGTTTCAAACTCTTTGGCCGAGTGGACTTCATTCATGAGTAAATCACGAATTTCTTCAAGTTCACGTTTTACAGCCATTTCACGAGCTAAGTGAGACTTAGCTTGTTCTTCTAGATTTTCGCGATGATCTAGAAGGGTCTGTAATGTGAACTTAAACTTTTTCATATAATATCAACAACGCTCTGCACACTTGTGAGTACTTCTTCCATGTCGGATGATTCATCCATCTTTTGTTGTAATATTTGTAAAATTTTAGGATTTCTGTTGATCGCACGATCGATATTCACATCCGAGCCAGCAGAATAGGCGCCAATATTAATCAAATCTTCGGACTTTTGATAAACCGCCATGGAATTTAATAACTGACCTGTCATTTCCTTAAATTCGTCATCAACCACATCAGGACGACAACGACTAATGGATTGCAAAACATCAATTGCTGGATAATGATTTTTTTGAGCAAGCGCTCGATTGAGAACGATATGGCCATCTAAAATTGAACGGGCAGTGTCTGCGATAGGGTCATCCATATCATCACCCTCAACAAGTACTGTATAAAGTCCGGTTATACTGCCCTTATCGGAAGTCCCAGCCCTTTCAAAAAGTTTTGGAATAAATGCAAATACAGAAGGAGTATAACCCTTGGTCGTAGGTGGTTCACCAACGGCCAATCCAATTTCACGCTGTGCCATTGCAAGACGAGTTGACGAATCCATCATCAACAAAACATCTTTACTTTGGTCTCTAAAATATTCAGCAATACTCGTTGCCACAAGTGAAGCTTTGAGGCGAACAAGAGCTGGTTGATCGGAAGTGGCAACCACAACAATTGAACGAGCTAAACCTTCAGGACCCAAATCTTTTTCAATAAATTCACGAACTTCACGTCCACGTTCTCCAATAAGCGCAATAACATTGACTTCAGAGAGACAATTTTTTGCAATCATCCCCAAAGTAACTGATTTGCCCACACCAGAGCCTGCGAAGATCCCCATACGTTGACCACGGCCAATTGTTAAAAATGTGTCAATAGCTCTAATTCCGGTATACATCGGTTGAGTAATTCGCTTCCTTTGTAATGCGTTGGGAGGCATATTAAACAAAGGACGAGATTCTTCAGTTTGGATAGGGCCTTTACCATCCATAGGATTACCAAGACCATCAACTACACGCCCTAGAAGGCCTGGGCCTACTTTGACATTTAATTGTTGCCCCTGTGCTGTCACCACCATGCCAGGTCTTATTCCATCCATAGTGCCTAACGGCATAATTAGTGTACGACCATCTCGAAAACCAACCACCTCTGCGTCACAGATTTTTTTGCTAGCATGTTTAATTTCGCAAAGTTCTCCCATTGAAGCAGTCGGACCCAAACTTTCAATTACCAAACCAATAATTTTAATGATTTTCCCACTTCTCTCGAAAAGCTGTGCGTTTTTAATTTCTTCAACAATTGGGTCAAACCATTCACTCATTGGGAGCCTCATTTACTTGTTGTACTTCCTCCGCAGTAATAGCTGCTTCGTCTTCTGTTGATCCATCAAACATTTGATCAAAAGCCAATTCGATTATTTGAGAAAGCTTAGCCACCATCATTTCGCGACGAGCATCGATACTTCCAGCTTCAGTTTCAAGACGGCATCCACCTTTTTGAATACGTGGATCTTCTGTGACTTTAAGGCTCACTTGTGAAGATTCTAGAGGAAGCCAAAAATGAGCTCCGTCTTTATGGATATTATAATCTTCAGGATTTAATTTTAATACTAATTCAGATTCATTCCCTAAAATGGAAAACACTTCTGTGACCACTTTTTGAAGTAAATCTTCACTCCGTGTATCTAGCTCATGGTTTAACTTAGCTAGTCCTTCAGTCAGTAAAGTTTTAGTACCAAGTTCAACTTGTTTGAAAAAGGCTTCTTTCTCTAGGCTAAGAGATTGTAATAACTCTCCGAGTTGAGATTTGATTTCTGAAAGTTGTCCATCAAATTGAGCAGTTGCTTTAGCCTCCCCCTGAGCCTCACCTTCAGTTAGACCTTTTGCTTTTGATTCACTTGAGGCAGTTAGCGCATTTTGAGAAAGCTCTACTTTTTGAGTAGCGAGTTGATGTTTTAAAAGGGTTACTTCATCTTGAAGGTCTTTCATCTTTTTTTGATCATTAGATATTTCTGCTTTGGATTTGCCGCCACCCGTGTCAAATGATCTATACTGAACATCTGAATAACTCGGAGTACCTGATTTGACAGTGCCAGCTTTGACTATTCCTTTGAGTCCAACACTACCTGGACTTACGCTACCGTTATTAGTGGCTCCAAATAAATCTTGCATGGTTATGTTTTTCTTTGCCATAATAATACCTAGACGACAATGTCGTCATCTCCACCGCGTCCACTGATAATAATCTCACCATCTTCTTCAAGACGACGGATAATATCAACTATTTTTTGTTGTACTTCTTCTACATCCTTCAGGCGAACTGGTCCCATAAATGACATCTCTTCTCGAACGCCTTCAGCAGCGCGACTTGACATATTAGTTAAGAATTTCGCTTGGACAACTTCAGTGGCACCTTTAAGAGCCATAGATAAATCTTTAGTGTCTACTTCTTTCATAACACGCTGCATACCTTTATCATCAATATGTATGATATCTTCAAAGATGAACATCAAATTCTTGATTTCGGTGGCAAGCTCTGGATCATCACGTTCTAGGTTACCTAAAATGTTTTTCTCAGCACCACGATCCACAAGATTCAACATTTCAGCGACAGATTTTACACCGCCGATTTCTTTAGTGTCACCTGAGAACATTGACTTCATTTGTGTGGCTAGAACCTGTTCTATTTGGGCTAAAACTTCTGGTGAAATAGAATCCATGGTAGCTATTCGAGTAGCGACATCAACTTGCATCTCTTGAGGTAGACTCGACATAATCAAAGCTGAACGCTCAGCAGACATATGTGAAAGTAATAGAGCGACTGTTTGTGGGTGTTCCTTGGTAATAAAGTTAGTGAGCTGATTTGGGTCAACACTATCAAGCATATGGAAACCAGTCGTACGAATAGTTGATTGAACTTTTTCAATAATTTCTTTAGCTTTACGTGAACCAAGGGCTTGTTCAAGGACTTCTTCAGCATAACTCATGCCGCCTTGAGTGATAAATTGTTGAGCCATCAATAATTGGTGAAACTCTTCAATTACACTTTCACGAATCTCAGGTGTGACGCCTTCAAGTCGTGCGATTTGAGCCGTAAGTTGCTCAACTTCCATCTCAGATAAATTTTTGAATATCTCAGATGAAGCTTCACTCCCCAAGGCCACCAAAATAATTGCTGCTTTTTTAGGTCCTGGAATATCGAATATCTTCTTCTTAGGCTTGGCCGCCCCAGGTTTTGTCGTCGAACTATAAAATGACTTAGCCATGTTCAAATTCCCTTTTGCTTGTTCACTTGCTCTTGTGTTTACATACTTAACTAATTAAAACTTATTTACTTCTTAGCAACAGTTAGGTCTTCAGATAACCAAGATCTGATAAGCTCTGCAACATTTCCAGGATTATCTCTTGCAGCACCTTCCATACGATCAATAATATCATTTTGACGTTTCACATTTTCTGGGATACTTTCTTCTTCAATATCTAGATCAATTCCTGCATAACGTGGAAGTGGAGGATTCATGGCAGTGACAACATCTGAAATGACTCGACGCATAAAGAAAACACCCATTAAAACAATCAATATAATCATACCATATTTCATCGCTTGTTCGATCATTTCTTGAGTTTCCATGCTCTTAATTTCAGAAAGCTCTTTTTCAAGAAATGAATTATCAAACTGAATTGATGCAACAAATACTTCATCAGAACGAGCTTCAGTGTAGCCGACTGCTGTTTTTACCAATCTAGAAAGAATTGCTATCTCATCTTCAGACCTTGGAACAAAATTTCTTTTTCCTTCTTCGTCTTGGCTATAAGTTCCATCAACAGCTACAGAAACAGTGATTCTTTTACGAGATCCGGGCGATTCCAAGACATTGGCTACAGTTCTGTCAATTTCATAGTTAGTAATAGACCCTTCTTTAGTCTCATCCCCAACAGCTGGAGAGTTTTTACGAGTACCATCATCACGTTGTTCAGATCTCACTACCTTTTTCTTAGGATCATACGACTCGATTGTTTTGTTGACCTGGGAGAAGTCAATCTCAGCTGATACCTTTACACGAGACTTATTAGGACCAAGTACACCACCTAAAATAGTCATTACTTTTGATTCTAGATGTCTCTCAACACCACGTTGAAGCTCCATATTGTGGTCAGTGGCCTCAGCCATTGCATTATCAGCAAAACCTTTGGTCAACATATTACCACTCTCATCGAGTATAGTGACTTGACGGGCTTTTAGTCCTTCAGCACCAGAGGCTACAAGGTGAGTAATGCCACGAATCTGGCGTTTATTTAATTCATCGCCTGGACGTATTTTAATAATAACTGAAGCCGTTGCTTCTTCCTTGCTTTCCATGAAAATAGTTTCTTTAGGGAAAGTCAAGTGAACACGGGCGACATCAACTTCGCGAAGAGTCTCAATTGAGCGACGAAGCTCAGTTTCAACCGCTCTTTTATAGTTAAGGTTTTGTACAAAATCAGTCACACCGAGTTGAGTTTCATCAAACAACTCATAACCTTTGCCTGATTTGCGTGGCAGACCGCCACGAGCTAGTTCCATGCGAGCTTGGTGTACCATCATTTTAGGCACAGTTACCGTGCGACCATCGTTTTCAAGTTGGTAAGGAATTGAGACTTCTTTTAAGAAAGCAGTGATCTCAGCAGCATCTTCAATACCCAAGTTGGCATAAAGTGTCACTTGACCGCGTTTCTCAGCATCAATCGATGAGATACCAATAGAAATGATAATACCTGCAAAAGTTAAAACAAATGCCGAAATCAAAATCACTTTTTGAAGTGCACTAAAGCGAACCCAAATGTCGCGCACTTGATTAAGGAACTGTTTAAAAAAATCTGACATGTTTGCCTCCCAGCATGAACTCTGAAAGAACAGTATGCAAGAGCTATGCCAATTTTTGAACGCCATTAAGGGAGGTATTAGGTAGAATTTACCCGAATCTGATGTAAAACTTAAAGTAAAAGGTAGAAACTGCCTTTATGGACCAAAATTCCTGGGCAAAATTTACCTCAACACATGAGGCAGCTAGTCCTATTAGAGATATCGTCCTCTATTTGAAATTTCTTAAGAGATTTCTTTGCTTTTTTTTGTTTCTGCAAAAAAGCCCCATCTAAAGGATACTTAGATTGATTAT
>CAWVXU010000089.1:0-10641 GCA_963934255.1 uncultured Fibrobacterales bacterium | reverse complement strand
CCCACCATTAAAGGATTCGAAATACCTTGAGCCATCCATTCTGTTCTTAATTCTTAATAGTCACACTTTGTAATACCATTCATGTATGCTGAAGTATTTCATATGAAGTAATTGTCATATATATTTTGTTTTTACGCACTCAAATCAGCTTTGAGTGCTTGGAATAACTGTAAGATGTCTTGATCTTGAGGAAAAAGGCGAATCCCCTCTTTTAAAGCTTTTTGAGCTTGTTCCACTTGATTCAATAGTATATGGATTTTGCCTAGATTCAAAAAATGGTCCGCATCTTTATTAATAAACTTCTCTTGTTCTAATATAGCCAGACACAAATCATACTCTTCAAAATCAAAGTATAAGCTCAGTACTTTTTGAGACGATACTTTGTCTCCATTTCCAATACTTAGACCTAATTTCAGTATTTCTAAGGCAATTTCCATTTTAGATTGGTTTTTAAGTTCTTCAGCAATAAACTTTGTGGCATTTAAATGAAGTCGTTGATAATCTACTGGTAACATTGATTGAGTCTCTTGAAATACAAACAATTGAGAATATGAAATCATCGCTAAATCACGCTGACCAAGCCTTTCTTGCATCTGAGCCTGTAAAAGAAGAGCTTCAGGGTTGGTGGGATTGTCAGCTTGGATTTTTGAAATCAAATCAAGCGAAAGCTCATAATTTCCAAGATTTGCCTGACATTCCGCAATTTTGACAGGACAATGAGATTTAACATGAGGGTCTTGACCAGTAGATTGAGCAAGCTCAATTGTTAAACCATACCATTTAATGGCATTTTTAAAGTCTTTAAAATCAAAATAAGCTCCAGCAATACTAAAATACCTCACAGGTGTTTTGACTTTAGGGTTATCCTCTAACTCATCCATTAGAATTTTAAGATTACGTTTTTGCTTCTCAATACTGGTTTGTTCATCCAAATAACCCGTATGGATAACTTTAAGATTAAGAAATTCTATAGCTATCCCTGCTCGAGATAAAGATGGTGAAATTTGTTCATGAACTTTGCCTTCAAATCGTAGATTAGAGCTATTGGGGAACAATCTGATTTGATTAAATACCGAACCAGTCTTTCCATTATCTTGTGAGTTTTTAATTAAAAAACCATAAGCCGTTTGAGCTTGAGCTTTCACTAGCGATAAAATTCGAGATACTTCAGAATCCGGTAATCGATCATCCGCATCCATCCACAATATCCAACGACCTGTCGCGTGTTTTAATGAGACATTACGTGCTGCACCGAAATCTTGAACCCAGTCAAAGAAATACATATGAGCACCAAAACTTTTAGCAATTTCAACGGTATTATCTTCAGATCCAGTATCTACCACAATGATTTCAGCACCTAATGGTTCGATACTTTTAAGACAATCACCTATATTCGCCGATTCATTTTTGACAATAATACAAACAGATAAGTCTGGTTGAGAATGAGTTGCTGTCATCAATGGTGTCCGAGAACTACCAAGCTGTATTTGTGAGGCTTGAGTCGGAAAATGTTTCTGCATGTTTTCTTTGACTAGAATAAATTCAGCATCTTTGCCTTGCATATCCAAACAGCTCAGTAACCCCTGCCAAGCCTCTAAGCTAGCTGTGGCATTCATCTCAATAGCCGACTTAAAGGACTTTTCAGCCTCTTCAAATTGGCTCAAACCCATGCAAGCCTTCGCTTTGAATACTCGACTTTCAACCACCTCGGGGTATTTTCTCAAAAATTGATCAGCCCTCTGAAGGGCTATTTCCCAATTTTTAACACGGAGTTCAATATCACATAAATATTTGAGCGAATATATTTGCATCACATCATATTGATTAGAAACTCCAGAAAAACTTCTTTCTAAACTAATTGATTTTTCAAAGAAGCCTCGGGCTTGATCCCATTTGCCCAATTTGATATAGGTCTCACCTTGAAAGAACCAAGGCTCTACTTTTTCTGGGCCATTGGCTTGCCCCTTAACGAACCAAGTCAAAGCCTCTTCTAATTGGCCAGCTTGCTGCAAGCATCTTCCGATTGAATTGGGTAATTCCTTCCAAACATCTTTGTTAATCGTCTTACAATCTGGAATTTCATAAGCACGAATATAAGCAAGCGATGCATCAGACCATTTTTCCAAAATTGCTAAACTATCTCCTACTTGCATTAAAAGGATCGGGTCAGAAGTGCCCTCAGCTTCGCCCTCTAGTAAATCCAAATTTCTTTGTGCTTTCTCAGCTTTAATTTTTGGATCTTCATATCCTGTATGCCAAATCAGAGTTTCGGTAAACATTGAATGCAGCCCAAGCTTCGCACATGAAAAAATAATCTGCTCGTGAATTGTACGTTCGAATAACAAACTCGGATGATTGGGGAACATGCGAGTCTGCATGAAACGGGTACCTATCGGAAGCCCACCTTGAGTATTGACGATTTGAAAACCAAAACACCTATCAAGTGGTGCAGTTTTTAATTTATTAAAACTTTCAACTTGATCTTCAGGAACTCGATCATCTGCGTCCATCCAAAGAATCCAACTGCAAGTGGCTTCAGCAATAGATGCGTTTCTTGAATAGGAAAAATCGTCTTTCCATTCTGTTTGAATAATTTTGACCGGCAGTGTTCTTAATATTTCAATCGTGCGATCACTTGATCCCGTATCATTGACGATGATTTCATCAGCAAAGCGTAAAAAACTATTTACCGCCGCTTCAATGTTCTTCTCTTCATTTTTGACAATCATACAAATACTCAGAGTATTTGGAAGTCCGCGCGGTTTTAATGGTTTTTTGATAGTACCTAAAAGTTTATCAACCTCGGCCGGACTTAATTCTTTTGTTTTATTTTTTGAATTTTCCATTTTATCCTTAGCGAGTTGGCTTTGAACTGATTTATTTTTAACATCTCCATCCAATGCATCAAGATTTTGTAAAATTTGATCATGAGATGGGTTCAATGCTTTCAGACAGAGATAATTTAAAATTTCCCTTGTAATGTTTTTCTTTTTCAGCTCAATACCACATTCAATAAAAACCCATAGATCAATCGGAACATCACGTAGCTTAAACTCTTCTACATGCGTCACGTCTTTATTGTTGTATAATTTGATTATAACATCCCAAAGCTCAGTATATTTTCTTTGTGCAAAAAATCCTAAACAAAGTAACCCCAATGCATTTCTTTTAATACCAATTGAGTTTTGAGGAATACTCAATATTTCAATTTCTTGATCAATAATTCGATTGAGGAATTTCTCAGCCTCAACAAATTGACCTGATTCAAAATAAGACCTAGCCGCTTCATAGTGTGCGGATAATACTTGAGGAGACTCCTCAGAACTTTTACAATACCAATCAAGAGCGTCTTCTTTTTGTCCGAGTTCTTTCAATGTGTTAGCAATAAATACTGGTGTAAATAATTTAACTTCAGTCGCGTCACTTAAAGGACTTTGCCATATTTTGGCATAAGATTCAAGCGCTTCTTCATAACTCGACGTTTGGAATAATGCATTGGCATATTCCATCTCCAGAAATGGATTGAATACTTCATTTTTAACTGCACGATTTAAAATATCTAGGTTGCGTTTTGACTTCTTTGCACGAAGCTCTGAATCAACATATCCCATATGTAATATTTCAACTTGTGCTTCTTCAATTGGAATTTTTAATTGTTCTAAGCTCGAACGAACCTCTTCATGAATAACACCATTAAAAGTTGGTTGACCTTGGCTGATTTCTCTGGGGAAGAGTCGTACCTGACGAAAAATCTCTTCAGATATAGTTTTACCTTGAAAGTTTTGTTCAAGTGGGTTTTTAATTATAAATCTAAATGCTTTAGAATTACTTTGAGCTAAGGATATAATTCGTTGCCAAGAGAAATCATCTACTCGATCATCAGCATCTAACCACAGTATATTTGAACGACATGCAAGGCTTAGTGAAAAATTTCTTGCTTGAGCAAAATCATCACACCATTTAAAATAATGATGGGTCCCTATGTGTTGGTGAATTAATTCGGTAGTACCATCTGTGGAGCCAGTATCAACAACAATAACCTCAGCTCCACATAAAGAAAGCCAAGGTAGAAGGCGGGAAAGATTTTCATATTCATCTTTCACGATCATGCAAATAGAGAGATCAATCACTTAGCATTCCTTGAATTTCTTGTTCTATTGAAGCCAGGTCAGGAAAGCGCTTGATTGACATTTCAAAAAGTCTGAGAACTTCTGAACCACGCCCTAAAGCTTTACCTGCATCCATTAAATTTAAAAAGTAATCACCATGCCCTGGAGTTTGTTCTAATGCATCAATAAAATGTAAGTATGCAGCTTGACTATCTTCGGAGTAAAAAGCCAGTAATCCACGCATATTGAAAATCTCGTGATTTTTCACTTCACCGGGATTGTTCTCAATATTAACAAATAACTCTTTGGCCAGACTGACATTACCTGAAGCCAAAGCATGCTCTATTGATGCCATGGGGCCTGTAATGACTTGATCATTCTGATGATGCTTCGGGCTACTCGATGTTTCTAGTTTGTGATTATCTTTTGATTTACTAAAAATCTGGGGTAAGGCTGACAAGATATCTTGTTCACCTTGAAGCTTGAGTCTAAAAGTCTTTATGAAACAATCTAGGCGTTCATTTTTATTGGGCAAACGAACGAAACAATCAGGTCCTGTTATGGTTCTATAGCTGTCACGATTGGGGTGGAAGTATTGGTCATCTTTATACTCATCCCACTCAACTGATCTGATATGCTCCAACGATTTGAGAAAAATTTCGATTCTGGTGCGTGAATAGGGTCGCGTCTTGGTGTACTGGGTTCTACCGACTTGAACTTCTCTACTTGCAGTATTGAGTAAAAATTGAAAATATTTTGAGTTGTCAATTTGTAGATGAAAATATGATTGGTCTGGTAAAAGTGCTAATATACGATCAATATATGTTGATGGATCTTCGACTATTGAAAACCCTCTGTTAAAAACGACTGAATCCATTTCGGAAAATTTCGACCAATCGCCTTTATTTAAATCTCTTAATGAGAGCCAATTCACTTGAACATCTAGTTCATGCCAAAGCATGATGAGTCCTTGAGAAAAAACAAATACTCGAACATCCCATCCTAGAGAACGATAGTATTCTACTTCACCTTCACCCGGATTAAGAAGCGCAAGTTGACGAGCATGGGTCAACGGACGAACATCCATCCAATATTCAGGCCAATCCAAATAATCATAAGCTAGTCTAGACGACAAAATGGTGTCATTTTGCATTATAAGGCTCCTCCGTTAAGGATGGATTGAACTTGAGATAAGCCAGGATCCATTGATAGAGCATCACTTAATGTTTTGCGGGCAAAATAGACATCGTCCAATTTGATACAGATATCCCATAGATTAAGAAGTGCATCTTCATTAAGAGGTTGTAGACTCAGCGATCTAGTTACTAAGTTCTTCGCATCGTCAAAATTACCCCAATAAAAGGATATGATTCCCAATGCATTATAAGCTTCGGCAAGCTCTTTGCCTTCATTGAGAAGATCAGTTAAAATCAGAACCGCTTTTTCAAATTGAGATGTATTTATAAAGTCCTGAGCTTGAGCTAATAACGTTTTTTCCCGAGTCTTCTCTTGGTGATTATCTCGATATGAAGATAATCGTTCAGGAATTTGGCCGAGTTGGATTTCTTTACGAGCCTGTAAAAGCTCCGGATTGGTTGGATAAATTTGGATACATCGATCAAGTACTGGATTGAAGTTTTGGATTTCACCAACAAGTAAAGAACAATCATACAGATTTAATATGGCATCAGTATACCATGGATTGAGCTCTATTGAAGTTTGGAAATGAGTAATTGCAATTTTTATTTCACCTTGATACCAGTAGATTAATCCTTGATTATTTAGGGCGCGATAGTCTTTAGGGTATTTTTCTAGAACACCCATTACTGAATCAAGTGCATAGTCTAATAGACCTTCTCGTATAAAGTTTTCTACTTGAAGATTCAATTCACGAGATTCAATCAAATCATCAGCAATAAGACCACCATTTAATTTAGTGTTTTTTATCACTTCAAGACATTTCCTGGCTTCACTGAGGCCCGAATCAAGACTTAATGCTTTCTCAATAATTACTTCAACGTCATCAATTAAGCGTAGTTTTATTCCACAATCAAATAAATTGAGTAACACATCTTCTTCAGTGGGATTGAGTAACAACCCTTGTTTGAAGTACTCATAAGCTTGATCTAGAGCACCATGATACCATGCTACGAGACCTTTAAAATTATGCCATTCATAAGACTGACCAGAATGACTTTTGGCAAAGTCTAATATTTGTGAAGCCTCATCATATTGGCCACTTTCAATATGAAGCTGTACCTTTTCAATCCATTGATAGTCATCAGTTGAGAGATTTTCTGATTGTAATTTAAAATTACTCAAGTGTGGAAATTTGGTACTCAAAAAATGAATTACCGAATCTCTTTCTTCAAAGTCAAAATTGGTTTTCAAGAAATCAACAATTTCAACATCAATATCTATTTGATGCGAATCAAACTCTAAACTTTTGCAATAAGATTGGAAAGCCTCTTTGGGTTTCATTAAGTCTTCTTGAACTTTAGCCATTGCTTTATAAACGAGAGCATCACCTATATCTCCTCTAATAAGAGATTGAAGTTCAACTTCTTCTTTCAGCAGAGCATCAATAGTCTTAATCACTTTTGCCTTAGGGCTGACAGAGTCTGATGAATTGATGAAAACATTCTTGGGTACTTTATAGCCTTCTTTAAATTCAAATATACTCGGGCGACCATTAATCCATTTTTCTTCATAGATCGCTTGATTTTTGACCATTTGTTGTTCCCAATCAATATTGGCTTGACCAAAGCTTACAGAACCATAATGAAAAATGATTGAGTCATTGGCGACTCGTAAATCATAACCTTCTCTAGCCACTCTTTGTGAGTAGTCATCATCTTCAAAGTTTCCAAAGCCAAAGCTTTCATCAAAATAGCCTACTTCATTCATGACATTCATAGGAATGAGCATACAAAAGCCTTTAATCATCGGAAATTGCCAAGAACTTAAGGTATTTTTTTCCATCATATCTTGAAGGATTTTTGGTATCTCTAATTCGTTTTCAAATTTAAAGCCGTCTATTATTTGTGGCCCTGCAATCGAATTGCTTCTAGGTGCAATCAATCCACTTTGGGGGTGATTCATAGCACAACGAACTAAGTTTTCTATGGAACCCGGAGCTAAAATGACATCATTATTCAATATGAGAACATAATCACCTGTAGCTATTTTCATTCCTTGGTTCCAACCTGCAGCTACTCCAATGTTTTGATCATTGTGAATGACCTTGGCACCCGGGACTAGATCAAAATACGCTTGTGTTCCGTCGGTAGAACCGTTATTGACTAATATCCATTCAATTTCTTGCTTGCAATATTTGTTGGTGCTTTCGATACACTGTGCGGTGTATTCAATTTTATTGAGACCTAAAACGACAATACTGACCTTTTTAGTCAAGTCATAATTTTCTTGACAAAGTGTTGCCTCAAGCATCATCGTCGGCGCCGTAGACATTAAGGTTTCAAACTCAGTACGAAGACCAAGATTAATTTGAGTACCAGCATATTGAGATTGATTTTGTTGAACTTCACAACCATACGCTGACCATTTTAAATGATTATACCCTGCGAGCTCAACTTCTCTTCTTAAGTCATAAGGAGAAATCCCAAAATGATCATAGGGGTCGTCAATCGTACCTTGTTGTAGGTAATTATTATCAAAAATAGCGATTAACTTTTTGAGCCCTGGATGTTTCATCATATTTAAAACAGCCGAAAATGCTGGCATATCTAAAGGCTCTATATGTAAAACAATTAAGTCTGGCATATGCTTATCAATGGCTTGCCCAAATTTGTCCACATAGGTATCGTCAATCCAAAATCCGGGGTAAGTCGCCTGGTTAATCAATTCTTGTACTTCAAGTGAATACTTAATTTCTTTAGAATTCAATTCTACTTGAATATCATCTTGATGTGGATTTTGTATTTGAATTGAATTTTGATCAAAACTATGATTCGTTTTTATAGGCTGAGTCATTGGTTTATCTGAGCCTAGCGGCGACACATTAAAATCTGCTTTGAATTGAAACTTAATGTCCCAATCAATTTCCATCTCCGCTTCGCCAAAAATATTTAAACTTTGAGGAATAATAAATTGAGACATTGGAGCTCGACTGAGGGTGTTAGTCCAATCAAAGAACCCAACACTATTGAGTTGACGATAAATTTCGCCTTGACTGGAATAGAGTTCACCAGTACTAATATGGTTTTCTTTAGCTTCAAATTGTGTCACTAAGAAGCGCCATGAGTGTGGTTCAATTTGTGAACCAGCCCGCATGACTAATAATTCTTTGGCAGGGAACCATGATTGAAGTCTTGGTAAAAGGGCAGACCAACCCATCATATCATTCAGAGTCCATATAACAATATTTTTATCTTCAATTTCAACTCCTGAAGCTTGCCCTGAAGCATCAATCAACAAAATGTTTTCAGAAGCAACCCCATAGCTTTTAAGTTGACTCAAAGTAAGTGACATAGAAATTGAAATATTAAAGTCTTCTGAACTTGCGTATAAAATAATCGCCGGTTTGCTTCGTTCGTTAAGAACAGGCTGACTCACTTTATTTTGGAATTTTTCAGGGAGATCTAATTGAAAATGTTCCACTTCCCATAGATCCCAACTCGAAGGAATTGAGTCTTTTGCTTCATAATGTTCTAAAAGCTTTTGACTTAAAACCTGAGTCGAGTATTTTTTGACTTCTGCATCCAGAGTTAAACTTATTTGGTTTTGCCATGAAGAGAAATACAAATAGACACTTTGTACTATACGGATTTCTTTACCCATTAATTGAACACGCCAAGCAATATCGAGGGGGGCAATGTCCTCGCTTAACCTTTCATCAAAACCACCAAGTGCTTGTAGTAACTTTCTTTGAATCCCGAGTCCACAAAATTCTGTTGATTTGACCTTTTTAGATTGCCCTGCAAAACGCTGTTTGAGTTTGGCTTGGATATCTAAAACACCTTCAGAACTTTCAATATTCAAAGTACTTTGAGGTCCAATGAAGTACTGTACACTTTGCCAACCTGAAGTATTACCCAAAGGAGCCACCACACCTACCGAAGGTGCAGACCAAAGCTCTTCTTCTAGTATTGATATTCCTTCACCAGAAATAACTCCACCCACTCCAATAAAAAACAAACTTTCACCGGTTGCCAATTGAAGAGCCTCATTGACAGCATGACCAGCATTCCAGTGAGGAATGACGATTAACTTCAAATTAGGGAAGTTTTGAGCTAGAGTTGAGTACTCTTGGGTTAAAACTAAAATTATCTCACCAGAGTAACTTTTCAGGTGAGATAATGATTCTGTAATGGAAAAGGCACTCGATTGAGCGCCTCCCATTAAAATGATAGAGGATGATAGATTCATTGATCACTCCAAAAACGTATATATCTATATATTAGTAAGACTTACAGATACCGTCTATTAAATCACATCTCGAACAGGGATTGATAATTGCTCTAATAACTCAGCGCGAATCATCCGAGTAATACGGTCGACAGTTTCTCTTGGTGCAGGAAGTTCATCGGCACTCGTTTCTCCTGCCATTTCACGACGCAAAAGGCGACGGGCCCCTGCAATTGAATATCCCTCTTCTTTAAGTAAACGATAGATTCGACGTAATTTTTTAAGTGAATCATCACCATAACGACGTTGACGGCCTTCAGTTCTTTCAGCTGACAAAAAGAAATCAAATTCCTTTTCCCAATATCTAACCGTATGGCTAGCAACTCCTATAAGACGAGCAGTTTCGCCAATACCAATTTTTTCTTCGAACCATTTATTCTGTATCGTTTCCATCAGAAACCTCCTGTATACTTTATTACATAGCAAAAGAAATGCCAATAAATAGATGGAGAAAACAGGCTAAAACAGGCTAAAAACAGGCATTTCATCCTAAAAAAGGGCTGTTCCAACACACAAGTGGTAGTTAATGCCCAATTTAAGCAAAACTTAAAGCAATATATTCCTTGAAGTTTTAGATGGGGTTGCATCTTAAAGAAAATCCTTCGCCGCCATCAATTTAGATTAGCATCAATCGCAAATAAAAAAAGCCCACTCTCTTGAGTGGGCTTCTTCATATCAATCTTTAATTGAAATAATAGCTAATCTACTTCTTTTTAAACATTGCAGCCATTTGACCCATATCAATTTTAGATACCTGGGCAGCTTTTTTGTTCTCTTCAAGGATTCGTTCAAAAACCTCTTCGCGATGAACTTTTACAGATCTTGGAGCATCGATACCAATTTTGATATTGTTGCCATCAGCTTCAATAATGGTGATTTTGACATTATCGCCAATGCGTATAGATTCACCTAATTTACGAGTAAGTACTAACATAATTAAGCCCCCCCTTGCATAATAGGCGTTTTCACACTATACCTAGAGTCATCTAAAATAATTTGCTTTCCCTTTTTACCACGAATATTAATCAGTATAGGTCCATTCAAATTTGCAGTTGACTCCATTAAATTTTGATGATTAAGAGTCACAATAGTGTAGATCATCATA